>CALUOW010000069.1 GCA_944322365.1 uncultured Bacteroides sp. | reverse complement strand
TTCGTTTTTTCTTCGTTCCTAAGGAGACGAACTTGGAACGAACATGGAACGAACTTGGAACGAACATGTCCCGAACTTGTCCCTGCCCCGTTTTTCCCCCGAAAGATGCCTGTATCAACAATAAAAAAGATTAACAGGCATATCCGGCATTCCTCCTACGGGCTGCGGCGCTGCCCAACCGGCATGTCCGGTGATCTCCCTTCCTCAATCCACGCAACGATTCGTATTGAAACAAAAAGAGGCTAAATACCTTGAATGAACGGTATTTAGCCTCTTATGATTGGTGATTCCGCTGCGATTCGAACGCAGGACCCACGCCTTAGAAGGGCGTTGCTCTATCCAGCTGAGCTACGGAACCAACCCTCTAACCCACTATTATCATAGCGGGTGCAAAGGTACGCCTTTTTTGCAAATATGCAAAGGATAAGCACAAAAAAATATCATCGGGCCACATTGTTCACCGGTTTTCCGTCCAGCCAGGCGTGCAGATTGTCCACGGCAATGCGCATCAGGCGTTGGCGAGCCTCGGTGCTGGCCCAGGCGATGTGGGGGGTGATGAAGCAATTGCGCGCCCGGAGCAGGGGATTGTCCGCACGAGGGGGTTCGGAAGACAGCACGTCGAGGCCGGCGGCATAGATGCGACCGGCATTCAGGGCATCGGCCAAGGCTTGCTCGTCCACCACCGGACCGCGCGACGTGTTGACGAGGATGGCCGTGGGTTTCATCAGGCTCAAACGACGCGCATTGACCAGGCCTTGCGTATCCTTCGTCAGCGGGCAATGGAGGCTGAGCACGTCGGCTTGCGCAAAGAGTTGCTCCAACGACTCGGCTTTGCGGATATCGGGCGGAAGTTGGAGGGATGACTTGGAAGTCCATGCCTCGACCTTCATGCCAAAGGCTTGGGCGATACGGGCAGTGCGCATCCCTGTATGCCCCAAGCCGACAATGCCCATGATCTTGCCACTCAGCTCGACCAGCGGAGTGTCCCAAAAGCAGAAGTCCTTGCAAGCAGCCCACCGCCCTTGGCGCACGGCTTCGGCATGATGCTCCACGCGGAGGCTGATGTTGAGCAGGTGCGCAAAGACCATTTGCGCCACAGAGTCGGTGCTATAAGCAGGAATATTGGTCACGACGATGCCCCGTTGGCGGGCGGCATCGATGTCCACGATGTTGTATCCCGTTGCCAGCACGCCGATGTAGCGCAAGGCGGGCAGGGCATGGATGGCGGCGGCATCAAGCACCGTCTTGTTGGTCAGGAGCACTTCCGCGTCTTTGGCACGCTCCATCAACTCGGCGGGAGAGGTGCGGTCGTAAACCACGCAGACGCCCATTGCTTCGACTTCGCTCCAACTGAGGTCGCCGGGATTGGCGGCATAACCATCTAATACTACTATTTTCATCTTTCTTTTTTAACTATTGGTTGTTTCTAATTTATTGAAGGATTAATTGAGGAGTTAAGGAATTAAGAGTTAAGCCAATAGTAAGTTTATCAACCCGCATACACAGAAGTATCGACTAAACTCCTTCACTGCTTAACTCCCCAACTAAAACAGCGTTCCAACGCCGATGGAACCCCACCATGCCGGCATTATGATTCGCCGTATTTCTTCTCCTCGCCCCAGAGCCGCTCCATCCGTTCCTTGTGCCGTGCTTCGGCCGGATTGTCCTGGGGAGTCCAGATGCGTTGCCCTTTCAAATCATCAGGGAGAAATTGCTGGCGGACAAAATGGCCGGGATAATCGTGAGCATATTTGTAACCGTCCGAATATCCCAATTGCTTCATCAGCTTGGTGGGGGCGTTGCGCAGATGGAGGGGCACCGGCAAGTTGCCCGTCCGGCGCACAAGAGCCAGGGCTTCGTCGATGGAAAGGTAGGCCGAATTGCTCTTGGGGCTGGTGGCCAAGTAGACGGTGCATTCGGCCAAGGGGATGCGCCCTTCGGGCCAACCTATCTTCATCACGGCATCGAAGGTGGCATTGGCCAGCAAGAGGGCGTTGGGGTTGGCCAAGCCTATATCCTCTGCCGCGCTGATGACCAAACGACGGGCGATAAAGGCGGGGTCTTCCCCACCCTCCACCATACGGGCCAGCCAATAGATGGCAGCGTCGGGATCTGACCCGCGTATGGACTTGATGAAGGCCGAAATGATGTCGTAGTGCATTTCCCCGTCCTTGTCATACGCCAAAGGATTCTGCTGGAGGCGGTCTACCACCGTGGCATCGTCAATGACGACGAGAGCATCGTCGCCAGCGGCTTCCACCACCAATTCGAGGATGTTGAGCAACTTGCGGGCATCGCCTCCGCTATAGCGCAGCATGGCGTCGGTCTCGCGCACTTCTATTTTGCGTTCTTTCAACACTATATCCGTGGCAAGAGCGCGGTGAAGCAAAGCCAACAAATCGTCCTTCTCCAGCGGCTTCAGCACATAGAGTTGGCAACGCGACAGCAAGGGGCGGATGACCTCGAACGACGGATTCTCCGTCGTGGCGCCGATAAGGGTGACGATGCCTTGCTCTACGGCTCCCAACAGGGAATCTTGCTGCGACTTGGAGAAACGGTGTATCTCGTCAATGAACAGGATGGGGCTTGCCGAAGAAAAGAAGCGGTTGCTCTTGGCCCGTTCGATGACCTCGCGCACATCCTTCACGCCGCTGGTCACGGCGCTCAGGGTGTAAAAGGGCGTCTCCAGGCGGTTGGCAATGATTTGCGCCAAAGTGGTCTTTCCCACGCCGGGAGGCCCCCACAGGATGAAGGAGGAAATGCGGCCGGAGTCTATCATCCGCCGCAGGACGGCCCCCTCGCCCACCAAATGCTTTTGGCCGATGTATTCGTCCAAGGTCTTCGGACGAAGTCTTTCTGCTAAGGGTTGCATATCACATACATTTTTTTAGTAGTGAAGGAGTTAAGAAGTGAAGGAGTTAGGCCAATAGCAAGTTAATCAACCCGCATACACAGAAGTATCGGCTTGACTCCTTCACTTCTTAACTACTCTAAGATACATTCCTATTGTATAGTATAAACCAAATATGATTCGTTACTTATCAGAATAACGTCAATACCATGAAGCGTATGCCCCACTTGGTCGTCCCCGGCAAATCGGTATAGGTCAGGCGGCGGACATACTCGACGTGCAAGAGCTTGAATATATTGTAGATGCCCACGCTGACCTCCACATAGGGCTTGCTCCCCATCACGTAGCTGGTGGGTTGGCCGTCGCGCATCGGGAAGAGGAAGAGGTCGGGGTCCAACTGCTTATAAGGATTGTTCTTGTCCGTCAGGGTGCCCCAAAGGGTACGCACGCGGAACATTTCCCTCCACTTCAGTTTGCGGATGAGGGGGATACGGTTGAAGAGCTTCCCGTTGAGGTCGTAGCTCAGGGCCAAGGAAGCATAACGGTCGTTGAGGAACTCCATGTTGTTGATGAGGTTGAACGACTCGTTGTTCTGCGTGATATAGCTCAGGTTGGCCATCGGCAAGTTGAGCAAAGGGAAAGGCACTTTATTCCATTGCGCCCCCGCCCGAAGCGTGGCGTCGAGCTTTCCCCACGACCCGAACCAGAAGCGTTTGCGCAAGCTCAATTCCGTCAGGTTGAAGTCATAGTCCCCGCCCAAGAATCCCTTGAAGCCCGTGGTGTGAGACAAAGAGAATACCGGCGCATCCAGCGACACGGGGATGCGGCGTTGCTTCGTATTGACAAAGGTTTCGCCGGGGGCATAGCGCAGGGTGACGCCCAGTTCGGTGGTGGTAATGTCGCGCACACGCGTGTTTCCGTCCAGCAGGCCGGGAGCGCGCCCGTCGTTTTTCCAATAGGCCAGGTTGCCGGCAGGCTGGTCGTTGCGATGGCGAAACATGGCTTGCATGGAAAAGCCCGTATTGCGCTCCAGTTCGTAGGTCAGCGTGGCATCGCGGATATAGGACATCTGGTCTACCGTGGCCCATTTCCATCCCACGAACATATTGTCCTTGTCCGTCATCAGGTATTTGTCCATGGGATTCATGACATCGTAGGTGTACTTGAAGGCCAAGTAGTGCTTGGGGAACTCCCAAAGGACATATTCGCGCTTGTTGAACGAATAGGCCACCTGGCCGGAGTAAAACCACTTCTTGTCCTTCGTGCCATAGGCCCCGTATCCGCTGACGGCCCAATGGGGCGAGAGGTTGCCCGTGGTCATGGCCGACAGGCGGAAGCGCGTGCCGTTCAGGTAGTTGCTCGTGATCATCGTATTGATGGGGCCGATGTCCACCTTGCTGGGATGCTTCTTGCCCCCGGTCTCCACAAAGTTCTCTATCAGGGCTTTGGCGCAGAAGATGACGTACTTGAATCCGGGTATCTGCTCGATGCGGTTTATGAAGACGTCCATCGTGCTCTCCTTCTTCGTCAAGGGGACTTGCCGGACAGAGGCCCAATACTCGTCCGGGCGGGAGAGCATGTTGGCCTCTTTGATGACCGAGCCGCGCAGGCGGAAAAGCCGCGCCTCGATAGGCTCGAAGCGATAGTCGGTGTACTTGGTCGTTCGTTGCACCTCCAAGCCGGGTATGCCACGAGTGATGCCCAATTCCACCACCATGTCGTCGTCCGTCAGCACCCAGTTGCCGTCTTCCAATTGCTCGAACTCTTGCACGATGTCCATATTCTCTACCCAATTGACGCCCGTATTCCGGGGGAGCTTCATGGTGCAACGCTTCACGGCATAGGTAGAATCCTTCAGCACGTAGAGGTGGCCTGTGAATCCGAAGTCCTGCGAGTTCATCGGCACGAAAGTCAGGTGGACGCACTCCCGCCCTGCCACTTGCACGGTGTCTTCCAAATAGAATTTATAGAAGGCGATGGCTCCCCGCCCGATGGGGCTGGTGAAATAGCGTTGCAAGAGGCGGATATTGTCATCATAGATGTTGACATCGGTAAAGACATCGTTCAGGATGGTGCCCATGGCGGCCTCGCCGGTGTTGAAGAATTGCTCGATGCCCGTCGAGTTCATGCCTTCGATGATGGTCTTCCGGCTCTTCGGGTCTTTGCGGTAGAGGGTCCGGCTGACGGTCTCTTTCACGCTGATGGGCAGGATGAGCTTCCCGCTGAGGGTGGACTCCTCGACTTGGTCCTTGAAGAAGGCGAATTTCTTGTAGATGCCTTTCTCCAACTTTTCGGGCGTGATGTCGTTGAGGGACATCTTCAGCTTCTCGTACTTCTGGTATTGGTAATAGTCGTTCTCCTCCAACTTCAGGGCACGCTTGTGCTCAATGACCTTGCGCATGAAGTCCACGGCGGGGTTGTTCTTGCGCGAATAGCGTTCTTTTTTGGGGCGTATCACCAATTCGTCCAGCACGATGTTGTCCGGCGCCAGCTTCACGTTCAGCGTGCGGGCCGACCCGTCCACCCGGATGGTTTGCGTCCTATAGCCCACGTAGCTGAATACCAATTCGCCTCCGCCGGGCTTGGCGGCCACGCGATAACGCCCTTGGTCGTCGGAGTGCGCTCCTATTGCCGTGCCCTTGTATTGCACGCTGACCAACAAGAGGGGTTCATTGGTCAGCGAGTCGGTAATAATGCCCTGAATTTGCGCCTTGGCAAGCGGGCAGACGCCTGCAATCATCAGCAGCACAAGGATATATCGTATGTATCGTTGCTTCATCTCATCCATATCGGGGGGCAAAGGTAGCGATTTTATGCGAAACGGCACGGGACGTTTGATTTAATTAATACTTGCCGCTTGCCCAAGCATTGGCCAAGACACGCCGAGACATTGACCGCGACTCGCCGAGACATTGGCCGAGACACGCCGAGAGCGTGTCGCACGCTTGCCTTTTACCACGTATAATTCAATCCAAAGCTGAAATTCTCGTTCAACTGGAAATACGAGCCGTTCTTGCCCGGAGCTACCCCGTCGTCATAACGCGCATAAACATAGAGCGTGGCGCTGAGATAGCGGTTGAGTATGAAATCGAAGGTATTCTCCCATTCAATACGAACCGTGTGGTAAGAGGTCAGATAATCGAATCGAGAGGTATATTTGACAAAAGAAAAAATATTCCATGTCAGGTTGGCCTTGATTTGCGAACCGAAAGTATGCTTAAACATCTCGCCTTCGTCCAGCCCCAGGGCGGTCTCGTCCACGTGGGGATTGGCCACAATCTTCATCGTATAGGTCAGCGGAGCCAAGATAACGGAGAACGTTGCCTTGGGTTTGTTCAACTTATAGTCCATACCGATACCGGTTGTCCAATCTGCCGGCGAGAGGAAGGCCGAGTTCATCGTCGTGTCATTGGCTCCGTAGTTATTGCAAAACTGGGTTTTGAACTCGGTCGTGATGGTATAGTACCAATTCTTGATGGCTTGCAATCCCAGCTTGGAGGCTACGCGGAGTTGGTCGTTGTTGACCAAGTAGCTGTGATACTCGTCCGAGGGAGCGGAGATGAAACCCAGCTTGGCATCCAACAGGTTCTCCCATTGCCACTTCTCACGGTCGTTGTAGTTGGCAAATAGCTGGATGTTTCCCAACAAAGAATGGGTGCTTTCGCCGCCGTTGTACCAGTTGTCCGAGATGTGGTTTTGAGCCAATTTAAGCGAGCCGCTTCCGCCCGTCACCCACCAATTGGGCTTGTGGATGACGACTTCCGCCTCTTCTTCGGGCTTGACATATTTCATATTTTCGGATTTGAAGAGCTTCAACACGGATGGACGTGTTTTTTTCTCCTTTTCTATATTATCGCGGAAAGCCGGGCCTGCGTTTATCTGACGTTCGGTAAACCGGATTTTATCCATCCGCTTGACATAGGCGGCCAGCAAGGTGCGGTCCACCCGTTCGGCCTCTTTCTCTTTCAGTTTCAGGAAATCCATATCCAGCTGCAAGCCCACCGGCGAGGAGGGTTGGAGGGAATCCCGCTTTTCCACCGGCCACTCTATCCGGGAGATGCGCGCAATGGGGCTTTCAAAGTAAGTGAAAGGGATAAACAGGCGGTAATAATCCGGCAAGTACTCCAAATAGCGTTCGGGCGTGGCCGGGTCGTTGAGGTAATCCAACACGCCCAGATGCTTCTCGTACGCCACGGACACGGTGTCCAGCCGATAGGACTTCGCGGATTCGCCGCGCACCAGCTTCAAGACGAAATAAGGTTTCCACGATTCGGGCAAGGTCGGCCGCGAGGCGCGCGTCTTCTGCTTTTTCCCGGAGGCGAGGGTATCTTTGGCACATGCCAGCGTATCCGGCGCAGGCGCCAGAAGGCTGTCGGCCACGAGGCTGTCCGCCTTCACACTCACAAGGCTGTCCGCCCTCGCGCTCGCAATGGTATCCGTCTTCACGCTCACAAGGCTGTCCGCCGCCTCTTGCGCTTGCGCCCAAGAAGCCGTCAGCAGCAACAAACATATCCCATAAAACCTATTCCACTTCTTCTTCATAATGTATCCTGATGTTTCTTTGTTTCGCGTGCAAATTTAGCTCAAAACGTCCATCGGGCAAAACATTTTGCGAAATGTTGCATGAAAACTTAGGCGCTTCCTCTTTTTTTTCCTACTTTTGCAGGCAAATTAGTGAAGAGCGTCCTGTGGCCAAAGGCTACTCATTATTTATTAATGCTCATCACGAACGCATTCACTGCTAAACACTAAAAAAACATACTACTGTGGGAGAAACAAAGTACATTTTCGTCACCGGCGGAGTGGCCTCGTCATTAGGCAAAGGCATCATCTCCTCCTCCATCGGCAAATTGCTTCAGGCAAGAGGTTATAAAGTAACCATCCAAAAGTTCGACCCGTACATCAACATCGACCCGGGCACGCTGAACCCCTACGAACACGGCGAATGCTACGTCACCGTAGACGGGCATGAGGCCGACCTCGACCTGGGGCACTACGAACGCTTCTTGGGCATACAAACGACCAAGGCCAACAACATCACCACCGGGCGCATCTACAAAAGCGTCATCGACAAGGAACGCCGGGGCGACTATCTGGGCAAGACCATCCAGGTCATCCCGCACATCACGGACGAAATCAAGCGCAACGTCAAGCAGTTGGGCAACAAATACAAGTTCGACTTCGTCATCACCGAGATAGGCGGCACCGTGGGCGACATCGAGTCCCTGCCCTATCTGGAGAGCATCCGCCAGTTGAAGTGGGAGCTGGGCCGCGACGCCCTCGTCGTTCACCTGACCTACGTCCCCTACCTGGCCGCTGCCGGCGAACTGAAAACCAAACCCACCCAGCACTCCGTCAAGGAATTGCAAAGCGCGGGCATCCAACCGGACATCCTCGTCCTGCGCACCGAACACCAACTCAGCGTCAACCTGCGCAAGAAGGTGGCCCAATTCTGCAACGTGGACGAGGACGCCGTGGTGCAGAGCATCGACGCCCCCACCATCTACGAGGTGCCCATCCTGATGCAGGAGCAGAAGCTGGACGCCACCATCCTGAAGAAAATGGGCCTGCCCGTGGGCGACACGCCGGGATTGGGACCGTGGCGCAGCTTCCTCGAACGTCGCCACAAAGCCGAAAACACGGCTCCGCTGCACATAGCCCTCGTGGGCAAATACGACCTGCAAGATGCCTACAAATCCATCCGTGAAGCCCTCTCGCAAGCCGGCACCTACAACGACCGCAAGGTGAAAGTGGACTTCGTCAACAGCGAGAAGCTGACCGACGACAACGTGGGCGAAGCGCTGAAAGGCATGGCAGGCGTGCTCATCGGACCGGGCTTCGGCGAACGAGGCATCCCCGGCAAGCTCATCGCCGCCAAGTATGCCAGAGAGCACGACATACCCACCTTCGGCATCTGCTTGGGCATGCAGTGCATCGCCATCGAGTTTGCACGCAATGTCCTCGGCCTGGCCGATGCGAACAGCCGCGAAATGGATGCCAAAACGCCTCACAACGTCATCGACATCATGGAAGAGCAAAAGTCCATCACCAACATGGGCGGCACCATGCGTCTCGGCGCCTACGAATGCGTGCTCCAGCCGGGAAGCAAAGCCTACGAAGCCTATGGCACGGAACACATCCAAGAGCGTCATCGCCACCGCTACGAGTTCAACAACCAATACCGCGAAGCCTTCGAGGCAGCCGGCATGAAGTGTGTGGGCATCAACCCCGAATCGGACTTGGTAGAGGTAGTGGAAATACCGACGTTGAAGTGGTACATCGGCACGCAGTTCCATCCCGAATACAGCAGCACGGTGCTCCATCCGCATCCCTTGTTCTTGGCCTTCGTCAAGGCAGCCATCGAGAACGAAGCCCAATAAACATATCGTATATACATTATATAATAGATAGCATACGTTTCAATGGATAAAAACACCATCATCGGACTGGTGCTGATAGGCATCTTGCTGGTGGGATTCAGCATCCTGAGCCGCCCCAGCCAAGAGCAACTGGAAGCCCAGCAACACTACTACGACTCCATCGCCCAGGTGCAGCAACGCGAGGCTGAACTACAAGCCAAAGCCGAAGCTGCCTTGGCCAACGAGAAAGCCGCACGAAGAGATTCCACCTCCTTGTTCTTCAACGCCATGCAGGGCACGAACGAACAAATCACGATCGAGAACAACGTAGCCAGCCTTACCCTCAGCACCAAGGGCGGAACCATCTACCAATCCGTCCTGAAGGAATACATGGAGCAAGACAAGGCGACGCCCCTGACGCTCTTTCGCGGAGGAGATGCTTCGCTGAACTTCCTTTTCTATAACCGCGAGGAAATTATCCAAACCAAGGATTATTACTTCACCCCCGTGCAGCAGACGGACTCCAGCGTCACCATGCGCCTCCAGGCCGACAGCACAAGTTACATCGACTTCCGCTATGCCATGCACCCGGACAACTACTTGGTGGACTTCACCATCCAAGCCGTGGGCATGGACGGCAAGTTGGCATCTACCAACAAACACGTGGACATCGAATGGAGCGAGCGGGCAAGGCAGATTGAGAAGGGATATACCTACGAGAACCGCCTGGCCGAACTGACCTACAAGATAGACGGCGAAGGCTCGGATTACCTCTCCGCCAACCAAGACGACAAGGAGGAGATTGCCGAGACGCTGAATTGGATTGCCTTCAAAAACCAGTTCTTCTCCGCCGTCATGCTGAGCGAGGCCGGCTTCCAGAAAGCCAAACTCGAATCGAAGATGGACCAAAAAGGCAGCGGCTACATCAAGGACTACAACGCCGAGATGAACACTGCCTTCGACCCCACCGGCGCCGAACCCACGAAGCTCTACTTCTACTTCGGCCCCAACCACTACAAGACCCTCACCGCCTTGGACAAGGGACGCGACAAGGATTGGGAGCTGAACCGCCTGGTTTACCTGGGTTGGCCGCTCTTCCGCTGGATTAACAAGTGGATCATCATCAACCTCTTCGACTGGCTGTCCGCCTTGGGCCTGAGCATGGGCGTAGTGCTGCTGTTCCTGACCATCATCGTCAAGGCTGCCGTCTTCCCCGCCACATGGAAGACCTACCTGTCCTCCGCCAAGATGCGCGTGCTGAAGCCGAAGATAGACGAAATCAACAAGAAGTATCCCAAGCAAGAGGACGCCATGAAGAAGCAGCAGGAAATCATGGGCGTCTACAGCCAATACGGCGTCAGCCCCATGGGCGGGTGCCTGCCGATGCTGATACAGTTCCCCATCTTCATCGCGCTGTTCATGTTCATCCCCAGCGCCATCGAGCTTCGCCAGCAGAGTTTCCTGTGGGCGGACGACCTCTCGACGTATGACGCCATCATCAACTTCCCGTTCCACATCCCGTTCATGGGCAGCCACCTCAGCTTGTTCTGCCTGCTGATGACGGTGACGAACATCCTGAACGCCAAGTTCATGATGCAGCAGCAGGACACGGGCGCCAACCCGCAGATGGCCGCCATGAAGTGGATGCAATACCTGATGCCCATCATGTTCCTCTTCATCCTGAACGACTATCCGTCGGGCCTGAACTACTACTACTTCATCTCGACCCTCATCAGCGTGGTGACCACCATTATCCTGCGCAAGACGACGGACGAAGAAAAGCTGCTGGCCCAGTTGGAAGCCCGGAAGAAAGACCCGAAACAGATGCGCAAGACGGGCTTTGCCGCCCGCCTCGAAGCCATGCAAAAGCAGGCCGAAGAGATGCAACGGCAACGCATGGAGCAAGAGAAACGGCGCAGATAGAATAAACATTTTTCGCACCTTTTGCTTATATACATAGCTATTTGATAATCAGTACTATTTGAATAGGCATAAAAAAGGTGCCACCTTTTCCTAACAAAGGTGGCACCTTTTGTGCCCAAAGGTGGCACCTTTACCGGGCAAAAGCACCACCTTTGTTGGGCATTCTCCTATCTTGTAAACAATCATAACCAAACAAAGACAGTTCCTCTATGCAACAGACAACTTACACAAACCGACAAATCTGGCACATCGCCTACCCCATCCTCATCAGCCTCATCATGGAGCAACTGATAGGTATGACGGACACCGCTTTCCTGGGCCGCGTGGGCGAAGTCGAGCTGGGCGCATCGGCCATTGCCGGCGTGTTCTACATGGTCATCTTCATGGTGGCCTTCGGCTTCAGCATCGGCACGCAGATACTCATCGCCCGCCG
>CALUOW010000068.1 GCA_944322365.1 uncultured Bacteroides sp. | reverse complement strand
AAAGCTAAGTCATAGGCAAAGTTAAGCAATATTTTGCAAAACAAGGCCTTTTTCAGGAAAAAGTTCATTGCGTTCGGAAAATTAAAGCGCCGTTTGCGGGAGATAGACGAGCCGCTTGCTGCGGATAGATGAGCCGCGACCGGGAGATAGATGGGCAGGAAGCGGGAGATAGATGAGCCGAAAAGGGCGGATAGAGGAGTCCAAAGTGCCCCGAAAAGGCGGCCAATCCTTTGCAAAAAGGAAAAGTATATAGTTTGCTCTATTTTTCTTGTCCAAGAGTTGTAATATTCTATCACTTTTCATATTTTTGTCGCTTGAATCCTCCTTTCTCCTCGGAAGGAGCGTGGATAGGGAAAAACGAAACAAACAAGTGCAAGCAAACGGTTTTTGGTATGGATAAATGGAAGGTATACTGTATCCTTTTATGTGCCCTTTTCTCCGGATGGGGAAATTCGGCTCGCGCGCAGGCAGACAAAGCGGGCGGGGGCATCAAATCCTTGTGGTACCAAGGATTGAACAATGACAGCGTCTTGGCGGCATTCAGGGCGCGTTTTGACGTGCTTGCGCCCCTGATGGAACAGCCGGCGGTGCCCGAAGGCGGATGGATACTCTCCCGCGCGCTCCCCATGGCGGACTTGGATTCGGTGTACGACGCGAAGAGCGCATACGAACGCAAAGCCTTCAAGCGCAAGCATGGCTTGGAGATAACCGGGCAAGCGTATTACCGGCTGGACGATAACTTGGGGCTGGACGAAGAAGACCAGTACTCGCGCTACAAAGCCAAGTTCCAAGGAGAACTGGGATGGAACCTTTTCAACAGTTCGTTCCTGCAACGCAAAACGCAACTGCGCCTCATAGACCTCACCAACCAAGCAGAATGCCTGCGAGAACAGAAACAATTCCTTGTACCAACGTGGGAGCGCGCCGAAGAGGCCATCGACCGCCACTACGACGCCCTCAGCATAGCCGTGCTGCGCGAACAACGGCAAAACATCGAAGTGTTGAACATGGCCTATCTCTACGTCTTGGAGAAAGACCGCGCCAGCAACGAGAAGCTACTGGACGTTGTCAACGAAAAAATGCGCATCGAGCATGCCTTGGCCCAAGCCGGCGGGCTGGAGCCGGACAAGGAAGCAGCGATTATCGTCCTGAAACCCGTCCTTATCGAGGTGGACAGCGCCCGGCTGATATCCGTCGTGCGCGAACAAGCACCGGAAGTGCGCGAAGCACTGACGCGAGAACGGATGCTGGACGAACAAATCCGTCTGACCAACTACGCGCACGGGATGCGCCTGACGCCCTTCGTGCGCGTCTCTCACTATTGGCGCACGCTCCTGCCCTCGTCCACCAACGTCGAAGTAGGCGCACGCTTCACCTTCCCCCTCTACGGCGACGCCTCGTCCAAACGACGAGCTTTGCGGACAGAGCAGGCCGTCGCCGCCTTGGAACGCGAAAACCACGCCGAAAACCTGGAGGAGCAATGCCGTCGGCTGCTGGACCAACTGGACCGGCTGAACCGCGCGCTCGAAGCCGAGCAACGGCACGCCGAAGAGCTGCGCCGCTTCATCGACTTCCGCACGGAAGGATACTTGAAGAGCCTGGGAGGATATAACCACATTGCGCGGCTGGAAGAGTATAACGAGGTACTCAAGAGTTTGGAACGAACGTACAGCCTGTTGCGGCTTCGAAGCCTATGCCTGCTGGACATGCAGCGGGCAGCGGGCGGCACGAACCTAGCGGGCATGATCAAGACTAAAGAAATAAAGCCATGAAGAATTTCAGCTATAACACGGAACCGCAGGTACGCAGCGCCGAAGAGGTACTGATGGACCGCAAGAAAAGACTGAAGAAACAGCAAATCATCTTCGGGTGCATATTCGGCGCCGTCGTGCTGGTACTGGCGTTATATACCGTCCGGAGAGTAATCTACACGTATTATGACGGCTACATCAAGTTGGACCAGAACCACATGAGAGCCATCGACGACCTTTTTGTGCTGGACATTTACAAGCGGACGGGCGAAGAAGTAAAAGCGGGAGACACACTCTACTCGTACGTACTGATAGATAACTTGTTGGAACACCAGAACATCATCGCCGTGCCGGGCATGGTGTCGGACTACCACGAACTGCTGACGCAAGCCGAATTGGCGGCTGCCGCCGTGCCGGTGCTCAGGGTACGCCTGCAAGAGCTGGACAAACGGCTGAAAAACGAAGAAAACGACGTGTATTACGGACTGACGGACAACACGCAGAAACTGATGTTGCAAGCCGAGCGCAAAGAGGTGGAAGAGCGGCTGAAGGAACAATACCGCAAGATAGCCATCTACCGGAACATGGCGGCACGGGCGTCGAGAGACTTGCAACACGCGGGCTACGGCACCAACTACATGCCCAACGCGCCGGGCGGCAACGATGTCAGCCCGTACCTGATAAAATACGTATGTGCGCCGCAGAATGCAGTGGTGACGGACGTGAAGGTGGCCGAAGAGACAGTTGTATTCCACGAAGAGGGCATCATAGACTTGCAACACGATGACTATGCAGCGTGCAACTTAGGAGTCTTGGCTTATATCCCAAGCAACAAGGTGAAATACATCAACAAGAAGGGCAACGTGGAAATCATCGTCAACGACGACATCAAGCTGAAGGCGCGGCTGTCGTTGTTGGGCGTGCGTGTAGAAGAAATCCCCAAGCACTTGGTCAGCAACTTCTCGCACGACGTAGATGCCGTGGTGGCCTACTTCACTTTCACGCCGGGCCAACAAGTGCCATTCTGGGTGCTGACGGACAACCTGCCCGTGCGCGTGCGAATCAACAACTTCCAGGCGGAAGACGAAGAGTTCGCCAGCCGGATGCTGGAAATCAGGGAAAACAACACGGTGGTTCCGCTGGACACGCTTGACCGGAAAGGAGGAGGATTATGATTACCATACAAAACAACCAAAGGCAACGACGTATCCTGATATTGGACAGCGCGTTCGGACTGGAAGAAAGCAACGATTTCCTACGAGGAATGTTCGACGCAGTGTTCATTTTCACGTCGTCGGTCGACGAAGCAAAAGCCATTCTGAATGTGATCAACCCGGTCACCTCGTACAAGTGCTGCTACAAGCCGTTCCTACTGTCGAGGGATTTGAAAGGATTGATGGACGATTATGACGAATTGGTGGATGCCTACACCTACGACATCGACGACGCAGAAACGCTGGACACGGTGGACGACATCATCCGCCACATCGAGTCGATAGGACTGCAAGCGGACGACAGCCGCGTACTGTCCGGCAACTTGTTTTTCATCCGCCTGTACCGTTACCTCATCTCGCGCCGCATCTACAACCTGACGCCTAAGCTGGACAACTTGGCCAGCATGGGCTATTCCATCCCGATTTTCGAGCTGTTCTACCGGCAGGGAGCGTACAGCCTGAACGAGTATATCATCTTTAACCAATCGCTGCTGGAAAAACGCTACATCCGCCCAGTCCGCTTCATCAACAAAATATACCTGTGCCCGCAATGCCTACACAGCCACCTATTATATATAGAGAGTTGTCCACAATGCCACAGTTCGGACATCAAGAGCGAAGAGGTGATCCACCACTTCCGCTGCGCCAACATCTCGCCCGAACATACCTACAACTTCGGCGGGCAGTTGCGTTGCCCCAAATGCCATCACCTGCTACGCCATATCGGGGTGGACTACGACCGGCCGTCGGTGGTGTACACATGCTATAACTGCGAGGCCAACTTCGTACAACCCAGCATGACAGCCGTATGCACCACGTGCGACAATCGGGTGGAAGTATCGGGCCTGACCCCGTATGACGTGACCGCTTTCGAGATAACGCCGGAAGGCTGCAAGGCCATCGTCTCGCCCAACATCGGGTTCACAGTCTATACCGATTTTTATGACAACTACATGGAGTTCGACCGCTTCTTGGCCAGACTGCGTCTATTGTCCCACCTGAAAGGCGCAGGAGGCACCGACGCCGACATCGAAATAGTGAAGATATGGGTGCTGGACGAGCAAGAAGAAACGTGCCCGCTCAGCCCGGACTTCATCGCCTTGCTGTGCAAACGCTTCCCGACGCACAAAGTGTCTTCGGCCCATCACATGGTGTATATCCGCAACTCCATTTACGAAAGCGACAAAGAAAGCCACTTGACGGGCCATGAACTGACGGATCGCTTGGATGCGGTGTTAGACAAGGCTGCAACAGGCATCAAAGCCGGCGAAAGGCTCTGCTATGCCGTATCGCGTTACACGGACGATATCGAGGAGTTTACCAACTCACTGCATTTCACGTCCCCATTCCCGGACAAGACTTTTGCTTTCCGGCAAGACGAAGAAGGGAATGCACCGGCCGTAGTAGCAGAAACGGAAGACACCCCTCAAACCATGATAGACGCCTCGGCCGAAGAAGTTTCTTTGCCCCCGGCCGGCAGCGCCCCGTCCGAAACTACCCAAGAAAAGAAAGAAACACAGATTCCCCAAGAACCGGAAGAAGAAAAGAAGCCACGCGACAAGAAGAAAAGCATCCTGATTGTTTCCGCCATACTGGCAGTGCTGCTTTTGCTGTTCATTTGGCTCTATCTTCCTCCAAGGCAAGAATCGGAAATGCTCCTTCCCACAAGCGGAGAAGAAGAAGAGTGGGCAACCTTCCAAAATCAACAGCCCCTTTTGGACGAGCCAATGCAAGAAGAAGCCTCGACGAAAGAAGAGCCGGAAAACATCTATCCGGAGGAAAAAGCGGAAACTCCCCACGCATCCGACGTTGAAATTACCTTGAAAGGCATGTATTACGTAGTGGTAGGTTCGTATGAAAGCAAGGAGAATGCCCTGAAGCAACTGCAAACAGAATCAGACAAGCCTTATTCATATGCTTACCGCCTCTACAAATACGGTACATATTATGTCATATCGCCTTATAGCTCGGCAAACCGTGCCCAATGCGAAGAGTTTGTACGCGCCGAAGGATTGAGCGGCCGGGCTTGGGTGACAGAAGGCAAGAAAAGGAAGGAGGATTTATGAACTACATCTTCGACCAGTTGGACACATTCGTGACTTACTTGGAGGGATTATCGATATCGAGCATACTGAATACCTATTGGTTCTTGTTCTTCATCGAGTTTCCACGATACTACCTGGCTGAAATCATCGTGATGCTTTACCGATGCTTCACGTGGAAATCCATCGTGCAAGGCGAAGAACGTGCCAGTGTATTGTTGCGCAAAGACAATCCGCTGGTCAGCATTCTCGTGCCAGGCATGAACGAAGGCGAACACATCTATCCCCTACTGAGGTCGCTGCAAGAACAAACTTACAAGCACTTCGAGGTAATCATCGTAGACGACGGCTCCAACGACGCCACGCCCCAAATCTATGCAGACCTAGAACGACGCGGGCTTATCAACCGTTACCTCCGCCTGAACGACAGAGGAGGCAAGGCTAGCGCGGCCAACTTCGGAGCCTACTACGCCAAAGGCAAGTACGTCGTGCACTTAGATGCAGATTCGTCCCTCGACCGCGATGCCATCGAAAAAATCCTTTTGCCTTTTTATCTCGACCCCAACATCAAGGCCGTGGGCGGATGCGTGAAAGTTCGCAACGACAAAGAAACCATCTGCACCTCCTTGCAAGCCTTGGAATACCTGAAGACCATCATGGTGGGCCGCACCGTGACCAGCACCTTAGGCATTTACCACATTATATCGGGCGCATTCGGCGCATTCGAGACACAAACCTTGAGGCAGATAGGCTACTGGGACATCGGGCCGGGTTTGGACGGAGACATTACCCAGAAAATCCGTAAAGCAGGATGGAAAGTGCATTTTGCAGGCAACGCCGTGTGCCTGACCAACGTCCCCACGACCTGGCTCAAGTTGTTCAAGCAACGTTTACGTTGGTCCAAGTCGCTTGTCCGGTTCCGTTTGCGCAAGCACCGGGACATCTTGCTGCCTACCCGCAATTTCTCGCTACTGAACTTCCTGTCCAATCTGGAGAACATATTCTACGACTCGGTATTGAACTACGTCTGGGTGTTCTACATTGTCCACCTCGTGCTCACTCGCCACGACCATTTCTTTGAAGTCGTGTTCCTGGGATTCTTCATCCGCTATTGCTTCTCGCTCATAGCCTTCTTGGTTGTCATCATCATGACCGAACGCCGCAGGGAAGAACTATACCTTTTCGCCTACTTGCCCCTCGTCTCGCTCTACAACGGATACTTCCTCCGTTTTGCCAGACTCGTGGCGCATACGGCCGAACTGTTTTTCTTTACCTCCTACAAAGATTCTTGGAACCCGCGCAAGACCTCTGTCTGCGCCCAATTGGAGCACGTGTGACATTATAATAATAGTAATCGATGAAAGCAAACAACAACACTAATAACAATTCCGCTTATGAATGAAAAAGATTATTCCCAATACACTGTGCTGGTAGTAGACGATATCCCAACAAATATCTTGTTGGTGAAAGGCATGCTTTCGAAGTTGAAGTTCAACATCCTGAGCGCCAACAGCGGACAGCAAGCCCTAGACCTACTGGGTAGCACGCACCCGGATATCATCCTTATGGACATCCTCATGCCGGGCATGAACGGTTTTGAAGCCACCCGTGCCATCAGGAGCAATACTGCCACCGCCGACATACCCGTCGTCATGCTCTCGGCCTTGAACTCCGATTCCGATGTCAAGAAAGGATTGGAAGCCGGCGCCAACGAGTTCATCACAAAACCCTTCGTGCAAGAACATATCATCAACAGCATCATCACCCAAATCAACCTTGCGGAAAGCCGACGAAAAAACAAAACCGAAAGCACGGAAGCCGCGTCCGGCTGGAACAATGCGTGGCAACTGCTTGCCTGCCTATCGTGCATCAAATCGGAAGATGCCGTCCGTTTGGCAGACATGATTCTGTCCGTCCCATCCGCCTTCCTAAATGAAGACTTGCAGGCCGTGGCTGCCCAACCCTCTACGGACAACTTGGTAAACTGGACCTCCCAACGGCTCCGGAACTGGAAACTCCAAAACCAGAAGTTATCCATCGACGACTGCCTGAACCAAACCATCTCTCTGCTGTCTCCAGCGGCAAAGATCAAGAAAGTCACTTGGCAAATCCAGCTGGATACTCCTCTTAACGTCGTGGCCGACCCTGCGCTAATCAATGCCCTCTTTACCAACCTGCTTTCCTGCGCTTGCCAGTTGGCGTCGGGCCAAGTAACAGTCAGTGGAAGCATGGACGGAGGACTGGCCAACCTTATCATTACCTGCCGTCCGGATAAATCAGCACAAGCAAATACAGATTTCCGCACGGCATTGGCCTTGGAAATAGCACTGAAAATGAACGGAGCCGTCACCTGCGAACAAACCCCAGACGGCCAATATCGCTTCCAAGTATTATTGCAAACGTGGCAAAAACCAAATAACTGAATCCATGGACGCTGAAATGACCCTACTGCTATGCACGGTCGCTGCATTGACCCTGCTCGCCGGTTTCTTCTTAGGACGCCTCCACACGTTGGGACGCCTGCGCAAACTGCAAGAAAGAGAAAAGCACATGACCGATCGCATCCACGAGATCCTTGACACCATGCCCCTGCTCTACATGTACGAAGAAATGATTACCGATGACCAAGGGCAAATCGTGGAAACCCGCTACCTCGACATCAATCGCTATTTCAACGACTGCTTCTATACACGCGAAGCATGTATAGGCAAATTGGGCAGCGAACTTTTCCCTGACTCCATGCCTGTCTTCCTCGAAGCCTCCAACCGTGCCAAGCAAACGGGGAAAGCCCTCAATTTCCAGTACTTTTATCCTCAAACGGAACGTTTCTATGACATCATGGTACGCCCCGTCGACGAAGGCCGCTACATGGAATACTATTGCATGGACTGCACCGAACTGCACACCGCTCAGGAGGCTCTGCGCGCCCTCAATAAAAAGATGGAAATCGCTCTCGAAGCAGCCCACGTGCAACCTTGGCGTTACGACTTGGACAGCCACCTGGTCTACAGCCACGACCCGGCATCGACAGGCAAGGACGACATAGCCCAACCCGTCAGCCGCGTCTACACCAACATCCATGCTGACGACCGCATGCGCATACGAGAATCCATCCAAGATTTGATAGCCGGCAAACAGGAACGCGTGAAAGAAGAATGCCGTCTGTTGCCAACCGACGCAGATTCGTCCTCGCAAACGGAATGGGTAGAAGTGCGTGCCGCTGTTGGCACGCGCGATGCCGACGGGCATCCGCTCACACTGGTTGGTTCGTGCCAAACCATCACCTCGCGCAAGCAAATGGAAGAAGAATTGCTGGCCGCCAAAAGTCGAGCCGAAGACTCCAACCGTCTGAAATCGTCTTTCCTCTCCAACATGAGCCACGAGATACGCACCCCGCTCAGCGCCATCGTCGGCTTCAGTGAACTGCTAGCCAGTGCCGAAACGCCCGACGAACGTGCCGAATACGTGCATATCATCCAAAACAACAGCGACCTGTTGCTGCAACTCGTCAACGACATCTTGGACCTTTCCAAGATCGAGGCCGGTACCGTCGACTTTGCCTACACAGACTTCGACCTGAACCAATTGCTGAAAGAAATCCACGATGCCCAGCAACTGCGCTTGGCTGCCTCTGGCCGCCCCGTCACACTGTCCTACCGCCCCGGACTGGAATCCTGCATCATTCATTCCGAACGTAACCGCCTGACCCAACTCATCAGCAACCTGCTGGCCAATGCCCGGAAATTCACCGACGCTGGCAGCATCACCTTCGGCTACGAACTGCAAGGCGACCAATTGCGCTTCAGCGTGAGCGACACCGGCTGCGGCATCCCACCCGAACGGCAACCCGCCATCTTCGACCGCTTCGTCAAACTCGACCCTCACCGCCCCGGCACTGGTTTGGGGTTATCCATTTGTCGCAGCATCGTCGAAACCTTGGGCGGACAAATCGGCGTAGAATCCGAAGTTGGACATGGATCCACTTTTTGGTTCACCATCCCCTACCAACCAGCCTCACCCGCTCCTCAAACTCTCAAATCCATTTCCACAACCGTATCCCCCAAAAACAGGGCAACCATCCTTGTGGCCGAGGACAACGAGAGCAACTACAAACTGATACGCGCCATCCTCTCGCGTGACTACGATCTCTTCCATGCCTGGGACGGACGCGAAGCCGTGCAATTGTTCGGCCAGTGCCACCCGCAACTCATCCTGATGGATATCAGCATGCCCGTGATGGATGGTTACGAAGCCACTGCCCAAATCCGCCAACAATCCGCCAACGTCCCCATCCTGGCGCTGACCGCCTATGCCTACCCCTCGGATCAAGAACGCATCCTGCACAGCGGCATGAACGCCTACCTGTCCAAACCCGTCAACACGCAGCAATTGCGTGCCAAGGTCGAGGAACTCATCAGGCAAGGAAGAGCAAAGGAATGAAGCCGAAAGACCAAGTTATCGTCTACATCTTTTCCCCGTAAGCCAAATCGCCTGCATCCCCTAGGCCGGGCACGATATATTTATGTTCATCCAGCCCGGGATCAATGGCTGCGCACCACAACGCCACCTCGTCCGAAGGGAAAAGCCGTTGCAGATGCTCAACGCCTTGGCAAGAGGCTATCACGCAAGCGATAAGCAGACGCCTCGGCAAACCTTTGGTAAGGAAAGCACGCCACGCCAATTCCAAACTCTCGCCTGTGGCCAACATGGGGTCGACCAACAAAACCGTCTTCCTCGAAAGATCCGGCGTGGCAATGTATTCCACATGCACGTCCACTTCATGATGGGCCTCGTCTTTATAAAAGCGGTAAGCGGAGACGAAAGCATTGCCGGCACGGTCGAACACGTGAAGGAAACCCTGGTGCAAGGGCAAACCGGCACGGAAAACGGTGGCAATGACCAAATCATCGTCCGGCGTGCGCGCTTCGGCCACGCCCAAGGGCGTTTGTATAGTTTTGACAGAATAGGCAAGCGTGCGGCTCATCTCATAAGCCATCAACTCACCAATGCGTTCGATATTACGGCGGAAGCGCATGCGGTCTGTCTGTATGTGCACGTCGCGCAATTCGGCGACGTATTGGTTCAGGATGGTGTCCTGTTCGGAGAGGTTGACTACTTTCATTGCATATTTCTCTTTTTCTTGCATACAAAAATACGCTTTTCCCGCCACACCGGAAGCATTTATTCAGAAAGAATCGCTATTTTTGCCGACAAAACATTCACAAACCATTCACTAAGATGAAAAACAACCTGCCCGGCCTGCTTCTTGGCAGCCTGCTGCTTCTGCTGAGCACCTTGATCTGGGGGCAAGAAAACAATGCCTCCCGCACGGATGCCGCCGATTTCGATTTCGGTGTTGCCGAGTTGGAAACCAACTACGCCGGCTTCCCCAGCAAAGTGACAGAAGCAAACCGCAAAACATATGAAGCACTGAAAGCCCGTTGCCGCAAGGAAGTGACCGAAGGCCGGAAACCTTGGGAAGCCTTGGGCGAACTGTATGCCTGGTTCGATGACTTCCACCTGCGGGTGGGTAGATTCGCAACCCCCTACATGCAACGGGAACTTCCCTCGTATGAAACTATGGAAGACTATGACCCATTGCCCACCTACTGCAAAGTCACCGACCGTACTTTCTTGATTCGCTTCCCCTCTTGCGACGGCGAATACCCCACCCCCGAATGGGTGAACGAATCCATTGACGCCTACCGGGCATCGGGATGCGAGAACTTGATTATCGACATCCGAGGAAACGGAGGAGGCATGGACGGCATCTTCAGGCCCTACACCACATTGCTATACGACCACGAATCCCGCTTAGACGGGGCAAAGATACGCAACACGCCCGCACACATCGCTTGGATAGACAAAATCGAAGTAGATTGGATTCAACAATTGAAGGAAGAGATGGAAAAATCGGAAGACGAATTTGTTCTTATGACTCCCCGTTGGATAGAAATATCTTACGACAGCATCTCCCCGCTCCCCCGCCGGGCAGCCCTCATCATCGATGCAACCGTGGCAAGCGCCGCCGAACAAATGGTGCTGACATTGCGCGCATGCAGCAGCCGCACCACCGTCTACGGACGAGACAACACGATGGGATGCCTGGATTACTCCAATTGCCGCACGGTCAACCTGCCTCAATCCGGCATTACGCTCTCCGTCCCCATGACCCGCACCTGCCGCTTGCCCGACCGGGGCATCGACCAAACAGGCATCGCGCCCGACGTACGCATTCCTCTCCCCCTGCCCAATGAACTCACAGGCAACGTGGACGAATGGACCCAATGGGTAGCAGCAGACTTGGAGAAGTAAGCCACCGCCCGCCAACTGTCAGAAAAAAGCTCAATTTGCCATATACACTTTACAGATAGTGTTACGGATATATAAAAGAGCATTTTATTGCGGAAAAAACCAGGGAAGGAGCATGGCAGTAAACAGAAAAATACTACTTTTGCACGCGGAAAGCGAAAGTCAAGAAAAATAATCAACCAAATACCAATTTAATAACTTAAAGAAAATGGCTAATTTAGATTTAAGCAAGTATGGTATCGTAGACGTGA
>CALUOW010000067.1 GCA_944322365.1 uncultured Bacteroides sp. | reverse complement strand
ATCATGCTTACACAAATCATAAATGGCCATATCCTCACGCCGCAAGGATGGATGAAGGATGGCTCGGTCCTCATTAGCGATGGAAAGATACTGGAAGTAACCAATAGCGACTTGGCCGTAATCGGCGCGGATGTCATCGACGCCAAGGGGATGTTCATTGTCCCCGGATTCGTCTCCATGCATAGCCACGGCGGCGGCGGGCACGACTTTACGGAAGCCACTCCCGAAGCCTTCCAAGCCATCGCGCAGGCCCACTTGAAACATGGGGCCACGTCTATGTTCCCCACTTTGTCGTCTTCCACCTTCGACGTCCTGCGCCAGGCGGTAGCCACTTGCGAGGAGATGATGGGCCAACCCGGCAGCACCCTGCTGGGCCTGCACATCGAAGGGCCGTATCTGAACAAGAAAATGGCCGGCACGCAGTGGGGCGATGTCTTGAAGGATCCCGACCCCGAAGAATACATCCCCTTGCTGGAGAGCACCCGGTGCATCAAGCGTTGGGATGTCAGCCCGGAGTTGCCCGGCGCGCACGACTTTGCCCGCTACGCCTCCGGCCGGGGCATCCTGACCGCCATTACCCACACCGAAGCCGAGTATCCTGAAATCAAAGCCGCTTATGAAGCCGGATTCACCCATGCCGCCCACTTCTATAACGCTATGCCCGGTTTCCACAAACGCCGCGAATACAAGTACGAAGGCACGGTGGAGAGCGTCTACCTGATGGACGGGATGACCGTGGAGGTGATTGCCGACGGGGTGCATCTGCCTGCCACCATCCTGAAATTGGTTTACAAGCTGAAAGGGGTGGAGAAGACTTGCCTCGTGACCGATGCCTTGAAATATGCCGCTTACGACGGCCAAGCCATCGACGACCCGCGCTACGTCATTGAGGATGGCGTCTGCAAGCTGGCCGACCATCAGACGTTGGTGGGCAGCATCGCTTCGATGGACAGGTTGGTGCAAGTGATGGTGCAGAAGGCTGGCATTCCTCTGGCCGACGCCGTGCGCATGGCTTCGGAGACGCCTGCCCGCGTCATTGGCGTGGACGACCGCAAAGGCACGCTCCAAAAAGGCAAGGATGCCGACATTGTCATTTTGGACAAAGACGTGAACGTGCGTTGCGTCTTCTCTTACGGCAATGTGGTGGAAGGCACCAATACGATGATTCACTAAGCGGGCACATCCGGCTTAGGCAGCAAGTTAAGGAGTCAAGCCAAGGACGCGGACATTTCCTCCGGCGGGGGCTTGGCTCCTTATGCTTTTCCTTATCCCCCAGGCATAGGAGAGGGGAGGCCGGGACACGCTGAACAAAAGGCGTTGACACGCCGGACTTTTGACCGCGACACGCCGAACAAAAGGCACGGGCTTGGTGCCTTTAATCCTATGTTACCTTATTATTATCAAAACGAACGACCCATGAATACCTTGTCTAATTCAGAATTGACCATCCAAGTGTCTCCGCACGGAGCCGAACTGTGCAGCATTGTCCGCAACGGGCATGAATACCTCTGGCAAGCCGACCCTGCTTATTGGAAACGCCATTCGCCCGTGCTTTTCCCCATCGTGGGGAGCGTGTGGGAGGGGCGTTATCGCGTCGACGGGCAGACCTACGAGATGTCCCAACACGGCTTTGCGCGCGACATGGATTTCGAACTCCTCTCCCAATCGGCCACTGAGTTGCGCTATCGCCTGGCCGACACCGAAGAGACTCGTCGGAAATACCCCTATCCCTTTGTGCTCGAAATAGGTTATCGCCTGCATGGGGCGTGCGTCGACGTCTTGTGGCAAGTGGCCAATCCGGCTTCCGCAGAGATGTATTTCCAGATAGGCGCGCACCCCGCTTTCAATGTACCCGGCTATGATGAGGCCGACCCTCGCCGGGGCTTCTTCGGCTTCGCGCCGTCCGAAGGTTTGGAGTATGTCCGCATAGCCGAGCGTGGATGCGTAGCCCCCGACGTGCATTACCCCATGCCTTTGGCAGATGGCCTTCTGCCCATCAATGCGCATACGTTCGACATCGATACCTACATATTGGAAGACGGGCAAGTGCGCGAAGTGACTTTGTATGACAATGGCAAGCGCCCCTGCCTGCGCCTGCGCTTCGATGCGCCCGTCTTGGGCCTTTGGTCGCCTCCCGGCAAGAATGCCCCGTTTGTGTGCATCGAGCCGTGGTATGGGCGTTGCGACCGGGCACACTTCTCGGGCGAGTTCAAAGACCGGGATTGGGTGCAGCGTTTGGGGGCGGGAGAGACCTTCCGGGGCGGCTATACCATTGAATTATTGTAATCGTAATTTCTCCGTCATAGCTTTGCAACATCAAATCCTCACCTTTGCAGTGTAAAAAACAATCAAGGAGGATACAGCTATGAAACTGAGCAAAAATGATTACACAGTGGAGGCCGCCGCAGGCGGAGGTTTCTTCGCTTACTACAAAGACAACCTATTGTGCAGCGCATACGGGGAAACTCCGGACGAGGCATTCGAGAACTTGGAGCGGGTCATTGACGATTTTGTGAGCGATATGTACATGGTGGAAGAGTATGTGTGACATGCCCCCTCGTTTTCGGAAAGTGGAACTTCTTACGTAATATTCCATAAATTCTCTTCGGAACCGTGCCCGCGCGATGCAGGTACGGTCTGCTTTGTTTAAATCCAGGGAGTTGGCTCCTGAAAATAAAGGCATGGAGCGCATCCCAATTAAAAGAATAATGCTAACTTCGCACTTTGAAGCGGAAACAACAACATTCCTATCATATATGGCTAAGACTGACAAAAAGAAAGGCACCCCGGATGCCTATATCGACCGGGACTTGAGCTGGATGTACTTCAACCGGCGCATCCTGCAAGAAGCGACCAAACCCCACATCCCCTTGTTGGAGAGGCTCAGCTTCTTGGGCATTTATTCCAATAACCTGGACGAGTTCTTCAGGGTGCGCATGGCCACGTTGAGCCGCATAGCCGAGTGTGACGACAAGAGCGTGCGCCGGGAGAGCGAACATGCCTCGCAATTGATCAAGCAAATCACGAAGCTGAACAACCGCTATGCCAAGGAATACGAGGCTGCCATTCACGAAGTGACCGAGTGCCTCCGCCGTGAGAACATCTTCTTGCTGAAAGACAACGAACTGGAGGAAGACCAGCAAGCCTTTGTCCGCCAGTTCTTCCGCCAGAAGCTAAGCGGTTTCGTCAACCCCGTGTGGCTTTCCGCCGTGAAAGAACTGACAGAGGCCGCAGATGACAACATCTACCTGGCCGTCAAGATGCATGCCGAGGGCAAGAAGACCGGGGAATACGCCCTCATCGAGATGCCCGTGGCCGTCTGCGGACGATTCATCCACCTGCCGGACAAGGAAGGCAAGAGCTTCCTGATGTACCTGGACGACGTCATCCGCTTCTGCCTGCCCATGATATTCAGCGGCATGGACTACACGCACTTCGAGGCATACGCCTTCAAATTCACCAAGGATGCCGAGATGGAAATAGACAACGACCTGCGCAACGGCATGTTGCAGAAAATATCGAAAGGGGTCAAGAGCCGCCGTAAGGGCGATGCCCTGCGCGTCATCTACGATGCCGGGATGCCTAAGGACCTGCTGAAGCGTGTGATGAACAAGCTGAACCTGGACAAGCTGGATACCGTGCAGGCCGGAGGACGCTATCACAATCATAAAGACCTGATGTCCTTCCCCGACTGCGGGCGCAAGGACCTGAAGTATCCTGCTTGGCCTCCCATCGTCAAGCCTGAGTTGGACGAGAACGTCAGCCTCCTGAAGCTCATCCAGCAACGGGACCGCTACATCCACGTGCCCTACCACAGCTTCGACTACTACATCCGCGTCCTCCAAGAGGCAGCCATCAGCAAGCACGTCAAGAGCATCAAGACCACCCTCTATCGTCTGGCCAAAACCTCGAAGGTGGTGACCGCCCTTATCAATGCAGCTAGGAATGGCAAGAAAGTCACCGTGGTCATCGAGTTGTTGGCACGCTTCGACGAGGCATCGAACATCTCGTGGTCCAAGTTGATGCAGGACGCAGGCATACATGTCATTTTCGGCGTGGAAGGGCTGAAGGTACACAGCAAAATCACGCACATCGGCATGAAGACCGGGCCGGACATTGCCTGCATCAGCACGGGCAACTTCCACGAAGGCAACGCCCGCACCTACACCGACTATATGCTTATGACTGCCGCCAAGAACATAGTGACGGATGTGGAAAATGTCTTCAGCTTCATCGAGAAACCCTATACCCCTGTCCGTTTCCGCGAACTGCTTGTTTCTCCCAACGAGATGAAGAAGAGATTCTTGCGCCTTATCGACGATGAAATCAAGAACAAGCAAACGGGCAAGCCCGCGTACATCCGGATGAAAATCAACCATATTACGGATCCGGTGATGGTGAAGAAACTCTACGAGGCATCCGAAGCAGGCGTGCCCATAGACATCGTGTTGCGTGGCAATTGCTCTCTTGTGACTGGCCTGCCCGGCATCAGCGAGAACATGCGCATCAATGGCATCATAGACCGCTATCTGGAGCACTCGCGCATCTTTATCTTTGCCGCCGGGGGAGAAGAGAAATGTTTCATAGGCTCTGCTGATTGGATGCCCCGCAATTTGGACAACCGAGTCGAGGTGGTCACCCCCGTCTACGACCCCGGCATCAAGGCCGACCTCCGCACGGTGGTGGATTATGGGCTGCGCGATACTTGTCAAGGACGCATTGTGGACGGACGCGGCGAGAACCTGCCTTGGACAACGGACGAGGAACGCCCTTTCCGTTCGCAGGAAGAGTTGTACAAACACTACCTCACGTTGGAGGAGAAGACGGAATAAGGATATTCACATATTATAAGAGAATTATGGGAAAGAAGTGTTACGCCGCCATAGACATCGGCTCCAACGCCGCGCGGCTATTGATTAAAAGAGAAGAAGAAAACGAAAACTTGGTCAGCCGCAAGCTGGTCAAAGCATTGTTGCTGCGTGTCCCCCTTCGCTTGGGTTTCGACGTGTTCGCGTTGGGCAAACTGTCCGACGAGCGTATGGAGAAGATGCTCCGACTGATGAAAGCCTACCGCCAGTTGATGAAGATATACGAAGTGACTGACTATCGCGCTTGCGCCACCTCTGCCATGCGCGATGCGAAGAATGGTAAGGCGGTGATAAACAAAATCTTGAAGCAGACGGGTATCCAAATAGAAATCATCGACGGCCAGGAAGAAGCCCAAATGATATACAGCAACCACGTGGAGTGTTTGGAGGACCGCACGGGCAACTTCATCTATGTCGACGTGGGTGGCGGCAGTACAGAGATTAACCTTATGGTCAATGGCGAGCTGGTGCAGTCTTTGTCCTACAACGTAGGCACCGTCCGCATCTTGAGCGGAGCCGTCAAACCCGAAACATGGTTGACAATGAAAGACGACCTGACTCGCTTGACACAGGGTTTCCCCAGCATCAATATCATCGGCTCCGGAGGCAATATCAACAAACTCTATCGCATGGCCACAGACAAGGACAAAGAGAAGCAACGCCTGCCCATCTCTTCCTTGCAAACGCTTTACGACCAACTAAAGCCTCTCTCTCCCGAACAACGCATGAAAGACTTTGGCCTCAAGGAAGACCGTGCCGATGTCATCGTGCCTGCTGCCGAGATATTCTTGACCATAGCCAAGATTGTCAAGGCGGATTATGTGCATGTGCCTGTCATAGGTTTGGCGGACGGTATCATTGATGCTCTCTATCTGCGCGACCAAGAGAAGCAGAAGAAGTAGGCTTGCCCCTGAAACAAATAAAAAGAGCCACTCGGTAGTATATATGCCCAAGTGGCTCTTTACTTATTGTCTTATGCCGTATTTATCTGATTCGGTCGGCTGCTTTCACCATTTCGTCATCGCGCTTGATAGCATAGAAAGCCATCCCATTCAGGATGATGGCTACCAACGGCAGGCAGAGTGCCCATCCTAATTGGAAAGATGCGCCTTGCAATTCGTTTTTCAGCACGGACAGGAATATGACATAAGCCACATGATAGCCGATGAGCAGCACGGAGTTGAATACGGTCATGCGCATCTGCAAGCGACGGTTGCGGAATAAGAATATGGTGCAAACCGTGATGATGGCGCTCAATGCCAGCAGGCCAAACAATCCCCACGTGGACAGCAAAGTCCCTTCGCCTGTGGCAACTCCCAAGGCTTTGAACGCATAAGCACTTCCTTCTTGGCTGATGAAATGGCCCGTAGGAAGGAACAACGCAGCAGCCAAGGCGATGGTTGCCAACAATAAGTAAATGGATTGAATTCGTTGTATCATCTCTCCTTCAGGCTTCTCTTATTGCAATTTGTCCTTCTCTTTGGCGGGGTTGCGATAGTATACCTTCCCTTCGATATACTCTTGCGTGGCAATCAGCGTGGGTTTGGGCAATTTCTCATAGTAGCGGGAAATCTCAATCTGTTCGCGGTTTTCGAACACCTCCTCCAAGTTATCATTGTACGAGGCAAATTCGGCCAGCTTCTTGGAAAGGTCGTTTTTTATTTCGACGCTGATTTGGTTGGCGCGCTTTGCGATGATGGCCACCGTCTCGTAGACATTGCCTGTGTCTTTGCACAAGTCCATCATGTCGCGGGTAACGGTAGTGGTAGGAGCATTGGTCTTTCTGTAATCCATATACGTTAATTATAGTTTATAATGGTTAGTCTTTTTGTTTTCGTTCAATCTTTCAGCACCTTTTGGGTTTCTTCGAAGATGTGTTGCGCTTCCTTGGCATATTTGCTTTCGGGAAACTCGTTCATGAAGGCATAATATTCGTCCACCGCCTCGCGATAGCGTTCTTCCTTGCGCTCTTCCACGCTGTATACGGCCAGTTCGTACTTGGCGCGCAGGATGAGGATGGAGAGGTCTTCGCGCAGGTTGGTATAGGGATAATCCTTCAGGGCGTTTTGAGCGGTGATGACGCAGGACAGGTAGTTGTTGCCCATGTAGTTGCCCAAGTTGTAGTAGAGCTTGGCGGACATGTATTCCTTCATCACCAGTTTGTCCTGCAAGGCGAAAATCATGTTTTGCGCCTCTTCGTGGTGCGCGCTTTGGGGGAAGTATTCCATGAACATCTGCAACTGCTGGATGGCGGTGTAGGTGCCCGACTGGTCCAAACGAGGTTCCGGCGTGTCTAGATACAATGCCTTGCCTGCATAGAAACGGGCCAACTCGGTGTATATGCCACGGGGGTATACATTATAATATTGGATGAATGTTTGCGCGGCGGTTTGGTAATCCTCTTGGTTATAGTAACACATGCCCAGCATGTAGAGGGATTCTTCGGCATTGCTCAAGCCTTTCAGAATGGTGATCAACTCGTTCAGCAGGGTGATAGAACGGGTATACTGCCCCTTGGCGAAGTAGGCCTTGGCGGCTTCGTATTTGTACTCATAGTCAGTACTTTTCAGTAACTTGTTGTATTCTCCGCACGAGGAGAGCATGCACGCGGCAAGCACACATATAAGGATGTTCTTTTTCATCGAATTCACAAATAATGCGCAAAGATAGAGGTTCGCGCCGAATTTACCAACGGCGCGGACCTTTTTTTTCTTAAAAAGCCTATAACTTATACAAGTCGTTCGCTGCCAGCAGTTCTACTTTCTTTTCCGTAAGGATGCGGATGCAATCCTCCATGTTGTTGGGGCGGATGATGACGTTGGCCGTATCCCCGTTGGCAAACGAATACATGTATTCGATGAACACGCCTTCGTCCGAGAGGAAGCGCAATACCCGCGCCAACGAGCCGGGCACGTTGGGGCAACTGATGCCGATGACGTCTGTCACGTTTACGGCAAAGTGCCTGTTCTTCAACGCTTCATAAGCTCTGTCCGGTTCGGAGACTATGCCCCGCAGGATGCCGAAGTCGGCATTCTCGGCAATGGAAAGGGCGGACAGGTTGATGCCTTCTTCGGCCAAGGCTTCCGTGACTTCGGTCAGCCGGCCGGATTTATTCTCCAAGAAAATAGAAAGTTGTTTTGCTACCATACTCTCACAATATTTAACCTGTTAATAATTAGTTATTTGTCGCATTCAAGCCGTCGGTGCGGGCGGAGATGGCCCCCGTCGGCCTGCCCATCCAAAGGATGTTCGCTACAAATATAGTGGTTTCTTCGTGAATTTCGGGCATGGTTGGCGGATTTTTTGATTTTGCGGTGATTATCGGCGCGCCGGCGGCCGCCTGTCGCCTCTGCCGGCAATGTTTGGCGGAAAAGCCGCCTATCCGTGGACAAGCGGGCGGCAAAGTTCTGCCGATGTTTGTCGTCTGCCCCGACGGCGGTTTGGCATCCTTTTTGCAGGCTTTCTGCCGGAAAATTAAAATTGAAAAAGTTGCGATGAATTGCTTGAAAATTCGACAAATTGTCGTATCTTTGCACCCTAATATGTATTGAAAGGATGAGACAGTTAAAAATTACCAAAAGTATCACTAACAGAGAGAGCGCCTCGCTCGACAAGTATTTGCAGGAAATCGGTCGCGAGGACCTGATTACGGTCGAGGAAGAAGTGGAGCTCGCTCAACGCATCCGCAAGGGTGACCGTGCCGCATTGGAAAAACTGACCCGTGCCAATCTGCGTTTCGTCGTATCCGTGGCCAAACAGTATCAGAATCAAGGCTTAAGCCTGCCCGATTTGATCAATGAAGGCAACTTGGGCCTGATCAAGGCCGCCGAGAAATTTGATGAGACACGCGGTTTCAAGTTTATCAGTTATGCCGTATGGTGGATACGCCAATCCATTCTGCAAGCCTTGGCCGAGCAATCGCGTATCGTGCGCCTGCCCCTGAACCAAGTGGGCTCGCTGAACAAAATCAGCAAAGCCTTCTCCAAGTTCGAGCAAGAGAACGAACGCCGCCCCTCGCCCGAAGAGCTGGCCGATGAATTGGATATCCCGGTGGACAAAATCTCCGATACGCTGAAGGTCTCCGGACGCCACATTTCGGTGGACGCGCCTTTTGTCGAAGGAGAGGACAACAGCCTGCTGGATGTGTTGGTTAACGACGATTCTCCCATGGCCGACCGCTCGTTGGTGAACGAGTCTCTTTCGAGGGAAATTGATAGAGCACTTTCTACGCTGACCGAGCGCGAGAAAGAAATCATCCAGATGTTCTTCGGCATCGGACAACAGGAAATGACCCTGGAGGAAATTGGCGACAAATTTGGTCTGACCCGCGAGCGTGTCCGCCAAATTAAGGAAAAAGCCATCAGAAGATTAAGACAAAGTAATCGTAGCAAATTGCTCAAATCCTACTTGGGATGAGTGGGAAATATCGGTTTCCAACAACTTTTGAAACATTAAAAACCGGTTGGCTATACGTGTCGACCGGTTTTTTTCTTACCTTTGCCCCAGTTTATTAAAATACTTATGATTATGAGATACATTCGGATATGCCTGATGGCGGTTGTGGCCGTAATGCTTTGTTCGGCCTTCACGTGGAAAGAGAAAGACAAGAAGAAGGCCGACAAGCCTGTATATGTCTATGGATTGGGGGCTTCGTTCAAGGATTCGGTGGTCTATATCACTGAGGTTCAGCAGGTGGACAGCGTGGTGCTGGATAGGAACGGTTTCTTGCCCCGGCGCCAGAATTATGCCTACCAGTTGAAGAATTATTTGCAATACGAGCTGGGCAAGCCCGATTATACGTGCGCCATCTACTTCTCGGAGAACAAAACGAAGTTGGAGAAAGATGCTTCGAAGTTGCGCAAGCAGTATGTGAAAGCCGACGCCTTCGTCGTGGAAGACCTCAAAGTGGCAGATTTTGCATTCAAGAAACCGCAGGAATATTGATGTTATGAAGCAGATAGTTTTATTTATTTGTTTATTAGGAGTATGTTTGTTGAATTCTTGCCAAGAAGAAGACGTTATTCCTATTGAAAATATAGAGTTTACTACAGATGTATTTGTCATAAAAGAAGGGGAAGAAGTTGCTTTAAAAGTTAATTTTACACCCAATAATGCAACTGATAGATATATTAATTGGGATTCTTCTAATGAAGAAGTTGCAATGTTTACATCTGATGGTTTTCTAAAAGCATTGTCTCCTGGACAAACTATGCTTACAGCAACTACACGCGATGGAAAATTAAAGTCTTCATGTACATTATATGTTGTCGGACGACATGCAGGTGCTTTGACGGAACGTACAGTTTTGGTTTACATTGCTGGTGATAATAATCTTGCTCGTTTAGCCAAAAAGGATGTTGAAGAAATGAAGAAAGGTATGCTGTCATTGCTTTCAAGTTCAATGCATCTATTAATATATGCAGATTGGGGAGACGGTGATGCCAGGTTGATAGAATTATCTAATGATAATGGTAATATTTTGGAGCAAACTATTAGGGAATACGGCGATCGCAACTCCACCGGCGTGGAAGAGACGCGCGAAGTCTTCGATGACGTTTTCGGCAATCCGGATTATCAGGCTGCCAGCTATGGGCTGATTTATTGGTCGCATTGCGACGGATGGATACCCTATCCCATGCCGTCGAGCCGCTGGATTGGGCAGGATACTGGCAATGGCGACAACCGCATGAATCTGTCGGATTTTGAAGAGATTCTGGAGCAAGCGCCGCACTTTGACTTCATCATGTTCGATGCCTGCTTCATGCAAAGCATCGAAGTGGCCTACGCCTTGCGCGACTATACGGACTATTACATAGCTTCGCCCACCGAGACTCCGGGTCCGGGCGCTCCCTACGACAAGATATTGCCTTATATGTTTCAAGGCGGCGCTTCGGCCAAGCTGGCTGACACATATTATAATGTATATGCCGATTTGTACGACGAAGGCCGGGGCATTACGAACGACCATTGGACGGGCGGCACTTCCATCTGCGCGTTGCGTACAGAAGGGCTGGAGCAATTGGCTTCGTTGACGGCCCGGCTATTGCCGGAAGAAGCGGTGGATGTGGAGACATTGCAAGCGGCAGCCTTCGACTATGACCAACGGCAGGACTATCCCTCCTCCTACGTGGGTTACTTTGACTGGGCGCAGATGATGCAGGTCTTGTTGAGCGCGGAGGATTATGCCGCGTGGCGCCAAGCCTTCGACGACGCCATCGCTTATTGGAATACAACGCCGATGAACTATTCGGCCGTCGTGGGCATGTTCTCGATGGAAGGAACCAACGGAGTGACGCATTACATTCCCCGTTCACTCTCGTCGGAGGCGGCGGAGGCTTATCGCGCAACGGCGTGGTACCAGGCTGCGGGGCTGTCCAAATTGGGCTGGTAGGAGCCTGACAAATAGGATATACAAGCAAATCCAAGTTGATCCCGACGGGCAAGGAACTGTTTCTCCACCCGCCGGGATTTTTTTGTGCCTGCTTTTTCAGCGCGATAGTTCTGCTTGGAGGGCGGCTTCGGCATCTCCCTTAAAGCGGCTCAGCAGGGTGACAAAACGGCTCCGACAATAGCGCCCGACGCATACTGGCAAGCCGTGTGGAAGGTCTGCCCATTGCTTACGCCGAAGCCTTTCTTTTTTTTCCTGACTTTGACAGCCTAAGAATTCAATGGTTGTAACAGCCTTAAAATCAGCAATTCCATAAATTTTTCATG
>CALUOW010000066.1 GCA_944322365.1 uncultured Bacteroides sp. | reverse complement strand
GCCTGCGGCGATGGCTTCCAGTTGGCAGCCCAGTTGGTTGGCCAGCTTGCGGCCCTTGGTCAGCAGCTCCAGGCTGACGTCGGCAACGGTCGTGCCTTCTATTTCGAGATATACGAATACGTTGTTCATTTCTTCTTGAATTAACGGGGGTGGTTTGACGAGCACAAGCGTTCTTCGTGTGGGCGGCTTTAGTCCCTCGTGTCCTTGTCGACTCGTCTCTTTGCCTCCCCTTTGAAATTATCCGATGGTATGGTTTTCTAAGAGTTCTACAATCAGGCTCTCCACATCCGCGTCGCTGCCGGTCAGTGTCTTGCTTTCCTTGGCTTGGAAGGAGATGTTCTGGATGGTCTTCACCTTCGTGGGCGAGCCGCTGAGTCCGCATTGGGCCAGGTCGGCGTTGACGTCGGCCGTGCTCCACTCCGTGATGTTCAGGTAGGGGCGTTGCTCATACAGCTCGGCGTAGGGCAGGGCGGCGCCTTCTTTGGTGAGGGCGGCTTTCTCTTGTGCGCCCAGGGCGCGTTTGTACTTTTGCACCAGCTTGGCGTTTCGGGGACGGCAGGGGGCAGCGCTTCCGTTGACGGTGATGACCAAGGGCAGGGGAGCCTCCACCGTTTCCACGCCGCCGTCGATGTGGCGTTTGATGGTGACTTTCCGTCCGGCTTCGTCCACGTTCAGGATTTCTTCGGCATAGGTCACTTGGGTCAAGCCCAGCTTCTCGGCCACCTGCGGGCCCACCTGCGCCGTGTCTCCGTCGATGGCTTGTCGTCCGCCGATGATGATGTCATACTCGCCAATCTGCCGGATGGCCGTGGCCAGTGCATAGCTGGTGGCCAGCGTGTCGGCGCCGGCAAAGGCGCGGTCGGTCAGCAAGTAGCCGCCGTCGGCTCCGCGATACAGTCCTTCACGAATGATTTCGGCCGCACGTCCCGGTCCCATGGTCAGCATGGTCACTGTCGAGCCCGGATGCGTTTCCTTCAACCGCAGAGCCTGCTCCAGGGCGTTGAGGTCTTCGGGGTTGAAGATGGCGGGGAGTGCCGCGCGGTTGATGGTTCCGTCGGCTTTCATGGCGTCTTTCCCGACGTTGCGTGTGTCGGGCACTTGCTTCGCCAATACTACGATTTTCAAACTCATGTTATTACTTTTATGTTAGTACTAATAGTTTTTACTGGATTGTCAGCGCGCAAATTTATGGAAAATCTATGGAATATCCGACGAAATTAGGCAGAAATGCGAATTTGAAATTGGGAATTAAGCAGTTAGAAGAAAATCGCGGAAGTTGGCGGGATGCTTGGAGGCCGTTGCGAGGCGGATGAAGCCGCATGGCCCGGATGAAAAATTGGTTGTCATGGAAATATGTCTTAAATTTGCCATCGGAAAAAGAACGATAGTCTCATGTTTTAGTAAGGATGTATGAAATTGGATAAAGTGCATTTGGTGTTTTTCTCGCCTACGCGCACTTCGCGCAAGATAGGCGAGGCCATTGTTCGTGGCACGGGCTTGAAGTGTATTGAGATGAGCGATTTGACCGGGAAGCCGGCCATCGGACAGGAGTTCGGGGCTGACACGCTGGTGGTGGTCGCATGCCCGGTGTACGGGGGGCATATCCCGCCGTTGGCCTTGTCGCGCATGGAGGGCCTGCATGCTTCGGGGACTCCGGCCGTGGCGGTGGTGGTGTATGGCAACCGCGCCTACGAACATGCGTTGCAGGAATTGGATTCGCTGCTGGCCGCAAAGGGTTTCCGCGTGATTGCGGCGGGCACGTTCATTGGCGAGCATTCGTATAGCACGGAGCGTCATCCCATCGCGGCGGGACGTCCGGACGCGAAAGATTTGGAAGAGGCCGCTTTGTTGGGGCGCCGGGTCATGGAAAAGCTCCGGAAAGCCGGAGGGGCGGACATGGCGGGCCGGGTGGACGTGTCGCGCATCCGCAAGCCTCGGCAGCCTTTCTTCCACTTGTTGCGTTTTATTTATAAGGTCACGCGGATGCGCAAGAGCGGGCAACCGATGCCTTCCACTCCTGCGGTCGATGCGGATTTGTGTACCCATTGCGGGCATTGTGCGGCCGTGTGCCCCAACGAGGCCATTGCGAAGGGCGATGAGTGCCATACGCGGGCAGACCGTTGCATCCGTTGTTGCGCTTGCGTCAAGGGTTGTCCGCAGAAGGCGCGCAGCTTTGACACGCCGTTTGCCGGGTTGTTGTCCGAGAATTTCAGATACCGCAAGGCAAACGAAGTCATCCTTTGACCCGCACGATGGTTACCCGGCGTGTGCCGTCGTCCACCCGGAAGCGGTTGTCGCTCCGTTCGCCTACCAGCCAGGCAATCTCCTCCCCGCAACACAGCACCCATTGCCGTTCCTTGCGGTTCAGGGGCATTTTGCGGTCGGTCAGGTAGTCGCTGACTTTCTTCTTCCCTCTCATGCCGAAGGGGACAAAGGCATCGCCCTTTTGCCACAACCTCAGCGTGAGGGGGTGCATGAGTTTGTCTGCATCGAAGCAGGCGGCTTGTTTGTCTCTGGGTAGGGGAAAGCCGGGGGCATAGTCATACGTCCGGATGTCCAGTTCGGGCGGCAGCAGCGGTTGGCCGAGGTCTTCTATCAGGAGCCGTTCGCGGTCTTTGACCACGCGCCACGAGGCGGATGCGAAACGCTTGCCCGCCTGTCCGCTCAAGGCTTGCAGGATGTCGTCCGTCTGGCTTTCGTTGAATCCCAGGGGGTGCAGCAACTCGAACAGCAGGGTGGACGGCGCAGGTTCTTGCATCAAGGCGGCAATGTCTATGGCCTGCCCGTTGTCGCGGAGGACTCGTGCCCGTCCCTCGTCGATGGCTTGCCGGTAGAGCAGGGCTGCGTCGGCCAAGTGGGCGGCCGTCTTCAGGATATTCTCTTTGGCCGAGGGGGCAATCTGCTGCATCAGGGGGAGCAAGCGGAGGCGTATCTTGTTGCGCAGGTATTCGTCGGCCAGGTTGGTGCTGTCGGTCACGTAGGGCTGTCCCAAGGCTTGGAGGAAGCGGACGATTTCCTGCCTGTCTAGGCACAACAGGGGGCGGACGATGTAGCCGTTGCGGGGACGTATGCCTTGCAAACCGTTGATGCCTGTCCCCCGCAGGAGGTTGAGCAGGAAGGTTTCCGCGCTGTCGTCCCGGTGATGGGCCACAGCCACGGCATGAGCCTTGCATTCCGCGCGCAAGTTTTCGAACCAGGCGTAGCGCAATTCTCGTGCGGCCATTTCGATGGAGATGCGTCGGCGGGCAGCCTCGCGGGCGGTGTCGAACCTGGCGACGTGCAGGGGGATGCGGCACTCCTCGCACAATTGGCGCACGAAGGTTTCGTCGCGGTCCGATTCTTCTCCACGGAGTTGGAAGTTGCAGTGGGCTGCCTCGCAAGCATACCCCAGTGATAGCAGGACGCGCAGAAGCGCCACGGAGTCGGCTCCCCCGCTCAAGGCCACCAGCACTTTGTCGCCCGCATTCAGCAGGTGTTTTTGCGCGATGTAGCGCGCCACTCTCCTGTTTATATTTGCAATAGAGATAGACATGGAATCTTTTATCCGTTGATTTCTTCTGCAAAAGTAGGATGATTAGGTGGATTTTCAAAAACTTGTGCGGCTTTTGCGGGCATCCGAAGGACAGGAAGCGGGGATTCTCCCGATTAATTTGTATGTTTGTCCTCTTATAAAAGAATAAGGCACTTTGTGCGAAAGGAATATTGTCTATGAACCTTTATCTTTTCAATCCCGATACCGATTTGGCTTTGGCCGACGGGCACGAGAACTACCTGTCGCCGGCTTCGGCCCGACGGATGGCGGCAGACTTGGCGGTGTTGCCCCTGTGGTATGCCGAGGATGGGGCGGGCGTGCTGGCCCCTTCGGCTTATAATGCGGATTTTGTGGAGCGGATGGCGGATTCGTTTCCTCTAGGCGCGACGCTGGTGACCGAGCCTGAGGTGGCCGGACTGGTTGAGGCGCGTCCATGTCCGTGGGGATGGAACCCGTCCGTGCGCCGGTATTTGCGGAAAGCAGGGTTGCCGGAAGAATCGCTTCCTGCGGCGGAGGACTTGCAACGCTGGCGGGGATGGGCGTCGCGGGAGCAAGTTGCCGGCATTTTGGAGAAGTTCCAAGGCATCCCCCATTGCGTCGGCGAGAGCGTGAACCTGCGGGATGTGGCGGATTGCCGGGCGTATGCGGAGAGTTGCCGGGAGGGCGCGGTGCTGAAAGCTCCCTGGTCCGGAAGCGGGAAAGGCTTGCGCTGGTGCCGGGGGGCATGGACGGAGGAGACGGAACGTTGGTGTGCCAGGCTGTTGCGCAGGCAGGGGTGTGTGGTGGCCTCGCCCTGGTATGCGAAGGTGGAAGATTTTGCCATGGAGTTTGTGGCCGACGGGCGTGGAGGGATGTCCTTTGCCGGTTATTCCTTGTTCCGCATCAACGAGCGGGGGGCTTACGTGGGCAATTGGTTGCTGTCGGACGATGGCATTGAGCGGCATTTGGAACAAAATCTTCCGTGCGGGCTCCTGCCCCAGGTTCGCGAATCCATGCGCAGGGAGTTGGCTACTCGTTTTCCGACGTATGCAGGCTGCCTGGGCGTGGACATGATGGTTTGCCGTTGGGCGGATGGGTATGCCGTCCATCCTTGTGTGGAGGTGAATTTGCGGATGAGCATGGGGATGGTGGCTGCCCGCTTGCGGCGTTTCTTGCCGGAGGGGGATGGCTGCCGGGCTTGGTTTTCGGTCGAGCATTGTCCTACGCCGGAGGCATTGTTGGCTCGTCACGCCGAGGACGAGGCGGCGTTTTCTCCTTGGCGTGACGGGCATTCTGTCTCGGCGTGTTGCTACTGGCCTCTGACGCCTGTGACTCCGGCCAGTCGTTACCGGGCTTTTGTCAAGGTTGTTCCTGGCAAGGCTCTCCTTCGTTCCCATACCGGTCCGTGGCGGTGATGGCAAAGTGCCGGTAGGCTTCCCAAGGCGCCAGGGGGGCGTAGGTCCAGGTGGTGTCGCGCACGCCTTGGGCCACAATGCAACGCGGGTCGCTGGTATCCACGGGGTACGTGTCCGAGGCATAGACGACGTAGGTGGGCGGATTGCGCGGGTCGTTGTCCGTGGCAGCCTCCCAGGTCAGAACCGTGCTTCCGTCTTCTTGGCGGGTTGCGCGGAGACGTGCCGGGGCGGAAGGCGCTTCGTCGTCTAGCCAAGGCATGGCCGGTTGCAGGGCGGGGCAGGCGTAGTATTCTTCTTTCAGCACGTCATACAAGCCTTGTTCGTCCATGTCCAACAGGAAGGCGGCGCGATAATGCGCCTCGCCGGCCATTTTTTCGGCGCGGACAAAGTTGATTTGGCGTTCGATTTCGTCCAAGTCCCAATTCCCTTCGCTGGGGTGGAGGAAGTAGATGCCCAAGCCGGGGATGACGTGGCGTCCGTTGCTCTGTTCCTGCCAGTCGAGGGCAAAGGGATAGAAGTTGTTGCCCCGGAAGTACATCATCGGGTAGATTTGGTCCTGGATGCCTTCGCCCAGCCAGCCTTGCACGTCTTGGAAGACGGCGTGGAAGGCATTCCATCCCCGCGAGGGGTAGCGGCTGGTGTCGCGGTATTTGCCCACGGGGCTGGTGCTGACTTTTACCCAAGGTTTCAGTTCTTTTACTTCCTTATATATATAGCGCAAGATTTCCGTCAGGTTGTCCCGCCGCCATTGCTCCAGGCTTCGTCCTTTGCCGTGTTTGCGATAGTCATATCTGTCGGGGAAGCGGCGTGCCCCTTCGGGATAGCGCAGGAAGTCGAAGTGGACCCCGTCCACGTCATAGCGCGTGACAACTTCTCGCACCAAGCTCATCAGGTATTCTTTCGTCCGGGGATTGCCGGCGTTCAGATACCATTGGCGTCCGTAGGCCGCGCAGAGGTCGGGGTGGGTCTTGGTGACGGAACGCTTGCCCAGGTAGGAAGCATGTTTGCGGTTGCCCAGCGGGAGCGTCACCATCCAGGCGTGGCACTCCATCCCCCGTTTGTGGCATTCCTCTACGGCAAAGGCCAAGGGGTCATAGCCAGGGTCTCCGTATTTCTTGCCCGTCAGGACGGAGTTCATCGGCTCGATGTCCGACCGGTAGAGCACATCGCCCCGTGTGCGTGCCTGGAAGAGGATGGTGTTGAAGTTGGCGGCCTTCAATTTGTCCAGCATTTCGATGAGTTCGGCTTGCTGGCGTTGGCGGCTTGCTTCGGAGGTGGCGCGCGTGCGGGGCCAATCCAAGCCGTATGCGGTGGTTATCCAAGCGGCCCGCACCTCGTATTTGGGTTGGGCTGACAGCGGGTTTGCCCACATGGCCCAGAGGCACAAGAGGAGGGCGATTGTCGGCATGATGATAGGTTTTTTCTTCATTTTTCGTCAAATTTGCGGCGAAGATACGCAAAACACTTGATAATTTTATGCAAGTATCCCGGAAACTACTACATTTGCACGCATTAAATCATCAAATATTCAACATTTAACCATGATTACATTTACACTTTGCTTGCTGGCGCTTGTCGTCGGCTATTTCACCTACGGGCGTGTCGTCGAGCGGGTCTTCGGGCCGGACGACCGTAAAACGCCCGCTTTGACGCGGACGGACGGAGTGGACTATATCCCGATGCCCACGTGGAAAATCTTCATGATCCAGTTTCTCAACATTGCCGGACTGGGGCCTATCTTCGGCGCCATCATGGGGGCCAAGTTTGGCGCGGCTTCCTATCTCTGGATTGTCTTGGGCAGTATCTTTGCCGGGGCGGTGCACGACTACTTGTCCGGGATGCTCTCCATGCGCCACGAGGGCGAGAGCCTGCCCGAACTGATTGGCCGCTACCTGGGCGTGACCACCAAGCAGGTGATGCGCGTCTTTTCCGTCGTGCTGATGGTGCTTGTGGGGGCCGTGTTTGTGGCAGGGCCTGCCGGTTTGCTGGCCAACCTGACTCCGGAGGCATTGGACACGACTTTCTGGATTGTGGTCGTTTTTCTTTATTATATCTTGGCCACGATGTTGCCCATCGACAAGATTATCGGCAAGATATATCCGCTCTTTGCCTTGGCGCTCCTGTTCATGGCCGTCGGCATCCTGGTGATGCTTTATGTCAACCATCCGGCTTTGCCCGAATTGTGGGACGGCTTGCAGAATACGCATCCGGACGCGCAAGACTTGCCTATCTTCCCCATCATGTTCGTCAGCATCGCGTGCGGAGCCATCAGCGGCTTCCATGCCACGCAGAGTCCTTTGATGGCCCGTTGCATGAAGAGCGAGCGGCATGGGCGGCCTGTCTTCTACGGCGCGATGATCACCGAGGGCATCGTGGCCCTGATTTGGGCGGCTGCCGCCACTTATTTCTTCCATGAAAACGGGATGGAGGAGACGAATGCCGCCGTCATCGTGGATGCCGTGACCAAGGATTGGCTGGGCACCGTGGGCGGCGTGCTGGCCGTGCTGGGCGTCATTGCCGCGCCTATCACCAGCGGCGACACGGCTTTCCGCTCGGCGCGCCTCATCGTGGCCGACTTCCTGGGCATGGAGCAGAAGTCCATCCGTAAGCGCCTTTACATCTGCGTGCCCATGTTCTTGGCCGCTATCGGTTTGCTGGTCTATAGCTTGCGCGACGCGGACGGGTTCGACATGATTTGGCGCTACTTCGCTTGGTCCAACCAGACGCTGTCCGTCTTCACCCTTTGGGCGGTGACGGTCTATCTGGTGCGTGCCAAGGGCGGGCGGTATTTCTATTTGACCTACGTCCCCGCCATGTTCATGACGGCTGTCTGCACCACGTATATCTGCGTGGCTCCCGAAGGTTTCGGCCTGGCTCCCGGTTTGTCGCCTTACATTGCCGTGGGGGCGTTGCTGGTGGCCGGCGTGTGGTTCGGCGTGTGGTATGCCAAGCGGGACGTTGCCCGGAAATTGGATTAAACCGGTTTGGTGGATTCGATTCATTACTTTAATTCAAAACGATAATAGGAATATGAAAAAGAAACTGACATTGTTGTTTTGCCTGTTGGCGTGCGTAGTGTCCGCCCAGGCACAGTTTGAGAAAGGCAAATGGTTGCTCAATCCGGCAGTCACGGGCTTGGGCTTGTCTTATGACACGGGCGTGGACAAGGCATCGTTCGGCGTGGACGTGTCGGGTGGTGTCTTCTTGGTGGATAACGTGGCTTTGCTGGTGCGCGGCGGCATCGGCGTGAACGAGAATGGAGGCGACACGGATGTCTACTCCCTTGGCGTGGGCGGCCGTTACTATTTCGACCAAGTGGGCATCTACTTGGGAGCCAACGTCAATGTAGACCGGTATGACTGGGGCACGGCAGACGACACCAAGTTCTCCTTTGGCTTGGAAGCGGGATATGCTTTCTTCCTTTCGCGGACAGTCGCATTGGAGCCGGGCGTGTATTGGAATGTCAATAGCGACCGGTCAAAGTTTGGTTTAAAGGTGGGCTTCGGGTTCTATTTCTGATGCTTAAACAATGACCAGTGCATAAATAAAAAGAAGAGCGCTCTCTTTCCTGTGAGGAGGGCGCTCTCTTTGTTTGGGCGACTATCCGCAAAGACCCATGCTTAGGTCATGGCGGACATTCATTCTTTGTCTTCTGACGTTGGGATTAATGGCTTGCGCAAGATTCCACGTCCATTCCTAGGCAATGCTGCACCGGGGTGAGCGTGAAGGTGAACGAGTAGTCCTGATAGGGCAGGCGGTACTTCTCCAGCGGGAGGGCGCCCCAACTGTCGATGCACCCCAGGCCCATTTGCGCCTTGTCTATAAGTACGTTGGTCAAGTCTGCTTGTTCCACTTCGTTGGAGTGGCGTTGGATCTTGCGCGTGCCTTCATCCAATGATTCGATGGTGTAATGCAAGGCAGAGGCAGAGAAAGGAGCTTCGGCCTTAATCTCCAGACCATTTCCGCCCACATTCAGTACGCGCCACCAGCGCAAGTCGGTCTTATTGCCGTTTTCTTGCGGGCGGACGTAGGGATAGAACTGGCTGTCCACGCTTTGGCGATAACGGCCCAAGAAGGTGTTGTGGTTGCGGTCGACATAGTTTTCCACAGGGCCTCGTCCGTAGTATTCGATGGTTTCAAACGAGCGGGGCATTTGGAGCTGCATGCCGAAGCGGAACATGTCCGACACCTTGGCACTCTTGTCCGCTGTCAACTGCTGGGTTACTTGGATGGCGCCCCGGTTATTGATGAGGTAAGTCAGGGCGAGCTGGCCTTTGACAGCCGGGATGTCATAACGGGCTTCCACGATGGCCAATCCGTTCTCCATGCGTTGATTGAATGAGGTCAATTCCAATTGGGGGTTCAACCATACACGGTAGCGGTTCTGAAGGCCTGCGCCGAAATCGTTATCCGTGGGGGCACGCCAGAAGTTAGGCTTCAACACGCTGCCTTCTTTCAGGTAGGAGAGGCCGTCGGCTTCGTAGAGGCAGAGGAACCCATCGTGCTTGTTGAACTCGATGCGGAAGTCCTCGCCTGTCACAATGAGGTAGTTGCGGTCGTTGTCGCGGATGGTGGGCTCCACCACAAGCTCGTTGCTTTCGGCTTGGTTGGCCAATGCGAGGTTTTGCGGCTTATAAGCGTTCAACACCAGCTGGTCGCGGGCAATGGTGTGTCCGGCAGTCAGCAGTCCTTCGTTGGCTTTCAGTTTGTAGGAGACATTGAGCAACCATTCGGCGTGTTGGCAATAGCGTCCGATGGGCAAGGCGAGGGTGGCAGACTGACGGGGAGCCACGTCGAGGTCGTCCACGCGGCCGGAGCGCATCACCCGTCCGTTTTTCAACACTTGCCACTCCATATAGTAGTTGGAGAGGTCGCGGAAGAAGTGCTCGTTGTACACCTTCACCTGGCCTTTCTTCAGGTCAACGGGCGTGGTCCAGATGTTTTGGTAGAAGTATTCCACCTCGTAGGCGTGAGGGTTGGGTACGCGGTCGGGACTGATAAGGCCGTTGTTGCAGAAGTTGATGTCGCTGGCATCGAACTTGTTGAAGTCGCCACCGTAGGCATAGATGAGCTTGCCGTTGCTGCCCGTCTTGTGGATGCCCTGGTCCACGAAGTCCCAAATGAAGCCGCCCTGGTACTTGGGATACTTGCGCACCAAGTCCCAGTATTCCTTGAAGCCGCCCATCGAGTTGCCCATGGCGTGGGCATATTCGCACTGGATGAGGGGTTTGGTCTTCGACTCGTCTTTGCAATAGGTCTCGCAATCCCAGTAGCGGTAGTACATCGGGCAATAGATGTCCGTCTTGCCGTCGTATCCTGCACGTTCGTACTGCACGGCGCGGCTGGGGTCTTCGGCCTTCACCCAATCATAGGCGGCCTCGAAGTTGGGACCGTATCCGGCTTCGTTGCCCAGCGACCAGAAGATGATGGCCGGGTGGTTGAAGTTGCGCTGCACGTTGCGTTGGTTGCGCTCCAGGTGGGCCTGGCGGTAGTCGTCCCGCTTGGCCAAGGTCTCGTCTCCGTAGCCCATGCCGTGCGATTCGATGTTGGCTTCGGCCACCACGTAGAGGCCGTATTCATCGCACAGGGCATACCAGTACGGGTCGTCCGGGTAGTGGCAGGTGCGCACGGCGTTGATGTTGAGGTCCTTCATGATCTGCACGTCTTGCAGCATCCGTTGGCGGGACACCACGTAGCCGCCGTCCGGGTCCATCTCGTGGCGGTTGGCGCCCTTGAAGAGGACGGGCTGTCCGTTGACCAGCACCTGCGCGTCCTTCAGCTCAATCTTGCGGAAGCCTACCTTGACGGGAATGACCTCCGCCGGAGCCAGTTCGCCTATCTGCGCATAGAGCGTATATAAATAAGGTGTCTCGGCCGTCCACTTGTGCGGATTGCTGACCTGCATGGTCACGGTTTCGCCACGTGTGGTGGCGGCGGCCACTTCTTTGCCCTGCGCGTCTTTCAGTTTCAGGGTGGCGATGGCATTGCCTTTCAGCTGCACGTCCACGGTCAGAGTGCCGTCCTTGTACTCTGCATCCAGGTCGGGCGTGACGCGGATGTCTTCAATGCGGCGTTTCTCGCGGGCATAGAGGTAGCAGTCGCGTCCCACGCCGGAGTAGCGGAAGAAGTCTTGGTCCTCCAGGTACGTGCCGTCGCACCAACGGAATACCTGGAAGGCGATGAGGTTCTCCTGTCCGAGTTTGAGGTAGCGCGTCAGGTCGAACTCGGCCTCCAGCTTGCTGTCTTCGCTGTAGCCCACATACTTGCCGTTCACCCACAGGTAGATGTTGGACGTGACGGACCCGAAGTGGGCGATGATGTCCTTGCCCTTCCACGAGGCGGGCACGGTGACGGTGCGTCGGTAGGAACCCACGTGGTTCTCTTCGGTGGGCACCTGGGGCGGGTTGTTCTGGTATTGTTCGCGCCAGGGGTAGCCGACGTTGACATACAGCGGGTCTCCGTAGCCGTTCAGTTCCCATACGCCGGGCACGGGCATCGTGTCCCAGGCACGGTCGTTGTAGCCCGGCTTCCAGAAGTCGGCGGGGCGGGCATCGGCATGGCGTACCCAGTTGAATTTCCATTGTCCGTTGAGGGACATGTAGTAGGCGGATGACTCGCGTTCGCCACGGGCAGCCAGTTCGGGTGTCTCGTAGGCGAAGTAATCGGTGTGCATCGGGGCACGGTTGACGGCGTTGACGCCCGCGTCTTGCCATTCGGTGAACG
>CALUOW010000065.1 GCA_944322365.1 uncultured Bacteroides sp. | reverse complement strand
GTAGCGATGGCGGCTGCGCGGCCGTGGATGGTCTGCATGGCGTAAGTATTCATGTAGTAGGGCAGGCGGCTGGAGCAACCGATGCCGGATATGACAGCTGTCTGCCACGGGGCGATGCCCAGTTCGGCCATGGCCTTATGCAGGGAGGCGAGGAAGAAGTGGTCGCCGCAGCCCGGGCACCAGCGGGGTTGTCCCTTTTTGAAGTCTTTTGCTGTGAAAGTATTGTTGTTGTCCATGATGTTGTCCTCCTGATTATTGGTTGATGATTTTCTGGAAAGCGGCCACCAATTCGCTCACTACGAACGGTTGTCCCTTGACTTCGTTGTATTGGTAAGGCACGAAGCCGTCCACCTTCATGCGCAGGTAGCCGGCAAACTGGCCCAGGTTCTGCTCGGCCACGACGACCTTGGGATACTTCTTCAGCACCTCGGCCGTATTCTTCGGCAGGGGGTTGATGTAGCTGAAGTGGGCCAACGCCACTTTCTGTCCCGATTGGTTCAGCATGTCCATGGCCGAATAGAGATGTCCGAACGTCCCGCCGAATCCCACGATGAGCAGGTCGGCATCATCGGCATGGCCGTAGACTTTGACGTCGGGCACGGGGATTTTGGCAACCTTCTCGGCGCGCAGGCGGCACATCAGGTTGTGGTTCTCCGGTTCGGTGGAGATGGCTCCCGTCCAGCTGTCCTTCTCCAATCCGCCCAAGATGTGCGTGAAGCCTTTCTGGCCGGGGATGGCCCAATAGCGCACGCCCGTTGCGGCATTGCGGAGGTAGGGCGCATAGTGTCCTTCCATGCCTTCTTTCACGTAGGGCGGCTGGATGGCGGGGTATTCGGAGAGTTTGGGCAGACGCCACGCGCCCGAACCATTGGCCACGTATCCGTCTGTCAGCAGCACGACGGGCGTCATGTGCTCCAGGGCAATCTTGCAAGCCATGTAGGCGGCATCGAAGCAATTCGTGGGCGAGGTGGCTGCAATGACCGGCATGGGGCTTTCGCCGTTGCGCCCGAAGAGAGCTTGCAGCAAGTCTGTCTGTTCGGATTTGGTGGGCAATCCCGTTGAAGGACCTCCGCGCTGCACGTCCAGTACGACCAAGGGAAGTTCGGTAATGACGGCTAGGTTCATGGCTTCCGACTTCAGGCAGACGCCCGGCCCGGAAGTGGAAGTGACGGCCAACGCGCCGGCAAAAGACGCGCCGATGGCGGTGGAGCAGCCCGAAATCTCGTCTTCGCATTGTACGGTGATGACGCCCAATGATTTATGCTTGGACAATTCGTGCAGCACGTCCGTGGCAGGGGTGATGGGGTAGGAGCCGAGGAAGAGCTTCAATCCCGCCTTTTCGGCAGCGGCCATGAAGCCATAAGCCGTGGCCTTGTTGCCTGTGATGTCCATGTAGCGGCCGGGCACTTTTTCTTTGCTCTCGATGCGCCATGTGGAGTGGGCGATGGAGGCGTGCGTGTTGTGCCCGTAATCCCAACCGGCGTGTATTACTTTGATGTTGGCTTCGGCCACCTCAGGCTTCTTGGCGAACTTTTCGCGCAGGAAGACTTCGGCGATGGTCAAGTCGCGGTCGAAGAGCCAGCACACCAAGCCCACGACGAACATGTTGCGGCACTTCAGCATCGCCTTGTTGTCCATGCCGGTGTCGGCCAGGCAATCTTTCACCATCTGGGTGATGGGCGCGGCTATCAGTTCCTGTTGGATGTCCAGTTCCTTAATAGGGTCGTCCGTGGCGAAGGCGGCCTTTTCCAAATCCGACTTCTGGAAGGCGTCCGTATCAATGATGATGCACCCGCCGGGTTTGGCGAATTTATATTGTGTTTTCAAGGCGGCGGCGTTCATGGCCACCAGCAAGTCGCACTTGTCGCCCGGCGTGTACACCTTGCGCGCGCCGATGTGCACTTGGAATCCCGAAACGCCTGTCAGCGAGCCTTGCGGCGCGCGGATGTCTGCCGGATAATCGGGGAAGGTGCTGATGTCGTTTCCCACCGTAGCCGAAACTGTAGAAAAGATGTTGCCGGCGAGTTGCATCCCGTCGCCGGAGTCGCCGGAGAACCGTACTACTACTTCATCCAGCTCTTTGACCCTCATGTCGTTTGCCATATCAGTATTTTCTATCTAAAAGTTATTGTTCACGGTTAGTATGATTGTAGTTATCGGGCAAATTTCGGAAAGTTAATCGGATTCGCAAAATTTTCTTCGTAAAATCAACAGAAAACATTATCTTTGCGCCCGCAAATCCTAGTTTTGCGTTTCTTTTTTAAGCGATGGTCTTGTAGTTCAACGGATAGAATAGAAGTTTCCTAAACTTTAGATCCGGGTTCGATTCCCGGCGAGACTACTTCATCGGTGACGCCAATTGCGATAATAACGCAGTTGGCGTTTTCCTTTTGCCGAAATTGGCGTGATAGGTTTTCCCTCATCTGATATTTCACGAAAAGACGCAAAAGGATTGGTTCGCGGCGATTGTGCCTTGCTGTTTGCGAAAAAAAACATACATCAAATACGCCCCGAATACCTTTCTCCTTCGTTTCATGTTCGTTTCCATGGAGACGAACATGGAACGAATTTGTAACGAACATGTCCCGAACTTGTCCTGTCCGGCAGAGAAGCGGGGATTAAGCATAAAGAAAATGGAAAAATACATGACAATCGTTTGCCTGCTGCGAAGGAAACGATTCATGAACCTTTATTTTTATGCTGAAAAAAATGCTTCTCCAGTCGTGACCTTTCCGATTAAATGCTTATCTTTGGCCAATCATCAGATTTTATGCTTACTTTATGAAAAACATTGGATTTTTAGCTTTGGCCGCGGCGGCGTTGTTGTCGCAGGCCGCGTGGGCGCAAGTGCGCGTCCAGCAGACGTTCGAAAAAGGGTGGAAGTTCACCCGAGCGGACCAGAAAGAGTTTAGTAACCAGACGTTTGACGACGCTGAGTGGCAATCTGTGGTTGTGCCGCACGATTGGGCTATCTACGGCCCCTTCAGCATCGACAATGACAAGCAGAACCTGGCCATCGCGCAGGACGGGCAGAAGGAAGCCATGGAGCACGCCGGACGCACGGGAGGCCTGCCTTTCGTGGGCACGGGCTGGTATCGCCTGGACTTCAGCGCGCCCGATTTTGGCCCCGGCAAGACGGCTACGTTGGTGTTCGACGGCGCCATGAGCCATGCCCGCGTGTGGCTCAACGGACAGGAGGTGGGTTATTGGCCCTACGGCTACAACTCCTTCTATTTTGACGTGACGCCCTACCTGAAAGCCGGCGAGACCAATACGCTGGCTGTCCGCTTGGAGAATGCGCACGAGTCTTCCCGCTGGTATCCCGGCGCAGGACTCTACCGCAACGTACATCTTATTATTAACGAAGACGCGCATGTCCCCACTTGGGGCACGCAGCTGACCACGCCGGAGGTGAGCAAAGACTTTGCCAAGGTCAATCTCAGGACAAGCCTTGTCCTTCCCCAAGGAAAGAAGATGGAAGACTACCGCATCGTCACGGAGCTGAAAGACGCCAACGGGCAAGTGGTGGCCAAGAATGAGAAGCAAGGCACGCGCTATGACGGCAAGGGCTTTGAACAGGATTTCGTAGTGGACAAGCCCGCGTTGTGGAGCCCCGACAGCCCCGCGCTTTATACGGCTGAATCCAAGATATACGAAGGCAACACGCTGAAAGACGAATATACCACCCGCTTCGGCATCCGCTCCATCGAAATCATCCCCGACAAGGGATTCTTCCTGAACGGCGAGCACGTTGTGTTCAAAGGCGTGTGCAACCACCACGACCTCGGCCCCTTGGGCGGCATTGCCAACGAGGCAGGTATCCGCCGGCAGGTACGCATCTTGAAGGACATGGGCTGCAACGCCATCCGCACGTCGCACAACATGCCTGCCCCCGAACTGGTGGAGGCTTGCGACGAGATGGGCATGATGCTGATGGCCGAATCCTTCGACGGCTGGAGAAGCCCGAAGGTGCCCAACGGTTATAACCTCCTCTTCGACGAATGGGCGGAGAAGGACCTGGTGAACTTGCTGCGCCACTTCCGCAACAACCCCAGCATCGTGATGTGGTGCATCGGCAACGAGGTGCCCGACCAGTGGAACGGCAATGTAGGCCCGAAGCTGACGCGCTTCCTGCAGGACATCTGCCACCGTGAAGACCCCACGCGCCCCGTCACCAACGGTATGGATGCTCCGGACGCTGTGGTCAACAACAACATGGCCGCCATTCTGGACGTGCCGGGCTTCAACTACCGCCCCTTCAAGTACATGCAGAACTACAAGAAGCTGCCGCAACAGATCATCCTGGGCAGCGAGACCGCTTCGACCATCAGCTCGCGCGGCGTCTACAAGTTCCCCGTGGTACGCAAGAGCATGGCGAAGTATGACGACCATCAGGCTTCGTCCTACGACGTGGAGCATTGCGGTTGGTCCGACCTGCCCGAGGACAATTTCATTTGGCATGAGGACTATCCGTGGAGCATGGGTGAGTTCGTATGGACGGGCTTCGACTATCTGGGCGAACCTACTCCTTATTATAGCGATTGGCCCAGCCATTCGTCGCTCTTCGGCATCATCGACTTGGCCGGCATTCCCAAGGACCGTTACTACCTCTATCGCAGCCATTGGAATCCTGAAGTAGAGACGCTGCATATCTTGCCGCACTGGAATTGGGAAGGACGCGAAGGCGAGGTTACGCCGATTTTCGTCTACACCAACTATCCTTCTGCCGAGTTGTTCATCAACGGCAAGAGCCAGGGCAAGCGCACCAAGGACCTCAGCGTCACCATCGACAACAGCCTGTGCGACACCGTAGGCTCTACCACCTTCAAGCGTCAGAGCCGTTACCGCCTGATGTGGATGGACACCAAGTACGAGCCGGGTACGGTGAAGGTTGTGGCCTACGACAAGGACGGTAAGGCCGTGGCCGAGAAGGAAATCCACACCGCCGGCAAGCCTTACGCCATCGAGCTCATCCCCGACCGCACGCAAATCAAGGCAGACGGCAAGGACCTCTCCTTCGTCACTGTCCGCGTGGTGGACAAGGACGGCAACCTCTGTCCCACGGCCGAGAACGAAATCAAGTTCAAGGTGAAAGGCAAGGGCTGGTACCGTGCCGGCGCTAATGGCAATCCCGCTTCCTTGGAGTCCTTCCAGCGTCCGCAGATGAAGGTGTTCAGCGGCATGATGACCGCCATTGTGTCGTCCACCGAAGAGCCGGGCAAGATTACGCTGGAAGCCACAGGCAAGGGCCTGAAAAAGGCGGTGTTGCAGTTGGAAAGCAAGTAATCTTGTAGCCAGGTGCCTATAATATAAGAAAAGAGGAGCGCTCTCCGAATGGAAGCGCTCCTCTTTCTGTTGAGTAATGTTGGTTAGTATCCGGGATTCTGAACCAGGTTGGCGTTAATCTGGATTTGGTCCAAGGGGATGGCCAACCAATAGTTCTTGGGCGCAACGAAATTGCGTGTTCCGCCTTCGCGCATGTCAGTCAGTTGGTAGAAGTCCTCGGCAGTGGTGCCGGCCAGGTTCCAGGCTTTCTGGGCGCGCATCATTTCGGTTTCGGCAATCATCCAGCGGCGGATGTCGTGGAAGCGGCGGCCTTCCATGGCAAACTCGATGCTGCGTTCGTCGTGCAGCACTTCGCGCAGTTTGTCACCCGTGGGGATGCCTCCGGCCAAGGCCCAGGAATCTTCAAAGTTGGGCAGGCCGCAGCGGTTGCGCACCTTGTTGAGGTAGCTGAGGCTGAGGGGGCTGAGGCTTCCGTTGTACTCAAAGTCGGCTTCGGCATAGCTCAGGTACATTTCGGCCAGGCGGATGTAGGGGAAGGCGTAGGAACTGTTGGTGTAGGTCTTGCTGTTCCAGTCGTACGAGTCGGCCATGGACACCCACTTCTGGCAGTAGTATCCGTTGTCGGTCTGGTATTCGTGGCTGATGTCGCCGTCGTTCTGTTGCTCTTCGCCCCTGCGGCAGTGCAGGATGCGTGTTCCGCCTTGTATTTCGTATTCGCCCCGGTCAAAGCCTACGGACGCATAGAAGCGGGGTTCGCGGTTGCGGTGGAAGCGTACGGTGCTGTCGCCCGGTGCAATCTCGAAGGGGTCGAGGTGTTTCGTTTCGGGATCATCGTCCCACGGCAGGCCGTTTTGGGTGTAGTAGCGGCTTACGCAGTCGAAAGTGGGGAACAGGTATCCACGGAAGCCTTCGCCGGCATAGTGGTCGATGCCGATGCGCGGTCCCATGTTCTTGATGCTGTAGCTGAGGTCGCTTTGGTTGGCATAGCCGAAGAGTATTTCGTTCCAGTTGTCCATGTTGAATTGTCCCATGGGCCCGGTGAAGGCGTAGTGGTAGTTGTCTTTGCCTTCTTTGGGGTCGGCGGTGGCATTTCCATAGAGTTTATATCCGTTCTGTTCGCAGAAGTCAATGGCCTCTTTGGCGGCATCCATGGCCCGTTTCCATTTCTCGCGGTCGTAGGTCTGGTTGATAAGGTTGGTGCCGTCGGGGTTCTTGAAGTCTGCATAGAATTTGCTGTTTCCGTTCACCAGGGGCGAGGCGGCATAGAGCAGCAGGCGTGCGCGGAAAGCCAGTGCGGCGGCGGCCGTGGCGCGGTTGAGGTGTCCGGTGTCGTTCCAGCGGGCCGGAAGCAGTTGGGCAGCCTGTTCGTATTTGTCGGCAATGAAGTCTACGCATTCGTCGTAGGTGGAGCGGGGCACGTTCATCTCGGCAGGCGTGGTGTTGACGTCCATTTCGCTTTTCACCAAGACGATGGGGCCGTAGTATTCCAGCATGATCTGGTGGTAGTAGCCGATGAGGAAAAGCGCCTCGCCTTTGAAGTAGTTGAGGTTTTCGGGGGTGATGTCGGGCACGCGGTCGATATTGTTGAGCACGTTGTAGCAGTAGCGCACGCCTTCCCATACCAGTTTGGTGACAACGCCCGTGGGATAGCTGGCGGCGCTGTTGCTCCACAGCGAGTAGTAGGTGCTTGTGGGCGATTCGCCCCCATAGACCAGGCTCTTCCAATGGAAATAGCGTACGGACCCATACCAACCCGTGACGAAGTCGTTGCCGGCTGTCCAATCGGGGAATTGCTGGGGATGGTAGTAGGTGGGGATTTCCTTATAGCAGGTCAGCACCATTTGTTCGGCTTGGTTCTGCGTTTTATAGATGTCGTCTATCGTAGCCGAACTTTGCGGCACTACGTCAAGAAACTCGCACGAGCCTAACGTCAGGCAGGCGGCCATGACGGCCAGTCCTTTGTATAGATTGTTCTTTTTCATCGTAAGTTCTTTATTCATTCAGTTTGGGGTTTTGTATAATCGCCTTGTCATTCCTTAATAATGGAATTGCACGCCTATCTTGACCGTGCGTTGCAGCGGGTATGCCAATCCGTTGCCGCTTCCCATTTCAGGATCCCAGTCCTTGAAGGGCGAGAACCTCAGCAGGTTGGTGCCGGCTATGTAGGCGCGGAGCCACGGGCTGAAGGTGTAGCCCACTTCGGCAGTTTTCAGGCGCAGGTAGGCGGCATTGCGCAGATAGAATGTGCTGGGTTGGATGTTGTTCTCCGAGAAGTTTGACGTCAGGCGCGGGTAGGCGGCATTGGCCACGTTATTGGTTTCGGACCAGTGGTTGTCCACAATGGCTTGCGAGATGTTATAGCCTTGGTGGGCAGCGTCGGCAAAGGGATGATGGTCCTGCATCATCAGGCTGACTTTGGCTGCGCCTTGGAACATGACAGAGACGTCCCACTTTTTCCACTTCAGCGTGCCGCCGAAGCCGTAGACGATTTCTGGGATTTCCGGATTGCCGATGGTGGTGATGTCGTTGCCGTCGATTTTGCCGTCATTGTTCAGGTCCTTGTATTTGATGTCGCCGACGGTGTATTGCGAAAGCGTCTGTACGGGCGAGTTGTCGATTTCTTCTTGCGAAGTGAACAAGCCTTCGGCGATATATCCGCGCAGGCTGTTCACCGGATGGCCTATTTCCGAGTAGTAAGGCTCCACGTTGCTTGGCTCGTCTTTGTCCACCACCTCGTTGTGCGCATAGGTGAAGCTGCCGTGCAGGCTCAGGGTGACATCTTTTTTGATGACTTTGTTGTATGTCAGGCTCATGTCCACGCCCATGTTTTTCACTTTGCCGATGTTGGCATAGGGCAGCTTGTCGGCAAAGCCCACGGTAGAAGGGATGGAGCGTCGCTGCATGAAGATGCCCGAACGGTCTTCGTGGAAGTAGTCGATGCTGAAGTCCAGTTCGTTCCACAACGAGAGGTCCAAACCTACGTTCAGTTTCTTAGACTTTTCCCATGTAGCGTCGGGATTGCCATAGACATTGATCAGCGGCCCGTTGGCTTGTCCGAAGTCTTGTCCGTACCAGTAATTGAGCGAGTTGCCCAAGGCCACCTCGGTCAGGTAAGGGAAGCGTGTGCCCAAGGCATCGTTGCCGGCCAGGCCGTAGGTGCCGCGTAGCTTCAGGTTATTGACTGTTTCTTTCAGGTTCTCGAAAAATTTTTCGTTGGAAATGCTCCAACCCAGGGCAATGGCCGGGAAGAAGCCGAAGCGGTGGCCTTTCATGAAGTTTTCCGAGCCGTTATAGCCGAAGGTGGCTTCCACCAGATAGCGCAAGTCGTAGTTGTAGGTCAAGCGTCCGGCCAGGCCCTGTTGGCGGTAGGGCAGGAGTTCCTTTTCCGTTCCGCCGTTTTTGTCGTTGCGCGTTTCTTTCATTTGGTAGACGAAGGTGGCGCCTATGTCGTGCGCGCCGAATTGGCGGGCATAGTCCACCTTGCCTTGCAAGGACCATACGCGGTTGGTGGGGTCTTGTCCCGAGGCCGACTTCATGGCGGTGTTGCCGGCCGTGCCGATGGTGGACGTGGTGTACTGGTAGTTGCCATTGGCGTCCACGGTGTAGTCGTCCGATACTTTGAAGTAGTAGGGCTGTATCCAATGGTTCAGCCAGCTGTAGCTGTAGTTATAGAACGAGGCCAAGCCACTGATTTTCAGTCCGGGAGTGATGAATTTCAAATCCTGCTCCACGTTGAAGGCCGTGGTCATGTACACATAGCTGCGTTCGGTGTATCCGCTGCTCATCTTGGCATAGGGGTTGATGTCCACGTTGCCCACATCCCACGACGTGTTGTTGCCATAACGGACAAAGGTGTCGCCCGGCTGGGCAGGCAGGGTGGCGGGGAAGCGCACGGGATTGCCGCGCATCACCAGGTAGAAGAAATCCTGCACGTCCATCTCGCCGCGCAAGTCGCCCGAGTCTGTTCCGGCAAAGGGGGCATGGTATTGCGAAATCTGCGCGTTCATGTTCAGCCCGATTTTGGTGGTCGAGGTCAGGCGCGCGTTTACATTGCTTTGGAAGAGGTACTTTTTGCTATACATTCCCACGTCCATCACCGCTTCTTTGGGCGAGCGCGTGATGCCGTTCTCGAGGAAGATGCCCGCATTGAGGAAGTAGTCCACATTCTTGCTGCCTCCCTGCACCGTCAGGTTCAGGTTCTGGTTGACGGCAAAGTCCTTGAACAGCATCTTGTACCAGTTGTTGTTGGGGAACAAATAAGGGTTGACCCCGGCGCGTGTCTTGTCAATCTTGTCTTGGCTGTAGAACGGCGTGTACTCTGTGCCGGCCAGCTTGGCGTCATTATACTTGGCCTCGTTATACATCTCCATGTACGTCGGGCCGTCTGCCATTTGTTGGATAAAGGTCGGCATGGAGAAAGTGTTGTCGAAGCGGATGTCCACGTTCATCTTCTCCGAAATTTGCCCCTGCTTCGTGGTGATGATGATGACGCCGTTGGCACCGCGCGAGCCGTAGAGCGAAGTGGCTGTGGCGTCCTTCAGCACGGAGAACGAGGCGATGGACTCGGGCGGGATGTTGTTCATCATCGTTGCATTGATTTCTACGCCGTCCAGGATGATGAGCGGCGCCGTGCTCGAACCGAACGTGGCCACGCCTCGGATATAGAACTCTGCCTCGTCATAGCCCGGTTCGCCCTTGGTCTGGCGGGCGATGATGCCCGGCACGTTGCCGGCAAACGAGGTGGTCAGGCTGCTGGAAGTCATTTTCAAGTCTTCGGGCTTCACCGCCTGCACGGCGCCCACCATCGATTCCTTCTTCTGCTTGCCGAAGCCCACGACTACCACTTCGTCCAGCATCTTCGCGTCCGGAAGCAACGGGATGGCCATGAAGTTCGACTTCCCCTTCACTGCTATTTCCTTTGTCAGATAGCCCACATAACTGATGACCAGCGTCGCGTCGTCCGGCACCGTGATGGTGAACGTCCCGTCCGTGTCCGTGATAACGCCCCGTTTCTTCCCTTTTTCCAAAATGGTAGCCCCGATGATGGCTTCGCCGTTCTCGTCGCAGATGAATCCTTTGACAAACTTCTGTCCGTCGGGCGCGTTTTTTTCTTCCATGACGGGGTCTGTTTCGCCCGGGACTCCTTCATGGCTCCAGCCCGGCATGGCAAAGGCTGACATCCCTGCAAAGAGGAGGGGGAACAGGATGTTTCCTTTGCTTTTGTTGATTCTGATTCTCATTCTCATAAATACCTTTTTAAAATTAAGTAATCATTCATATTTAGTTTATACTAAAGGTTATTGCCTGTATTCAGCGTTCTTGCGTGCTTATTGTACGGACAATATTTACAATCATCGTGCATGATTCCTACAATCATCGTACATGATGATTTGTCAATGCCTGAAATTAACCAGCCTGAAGTTGCTCCTTTATTAGTATGCACTAATTTTTATGACTTGCTTACTGGTTCTTGGGTGGTTGGAAGTGGATTTTAGTGCACGTGTCCTTTCCAGCGGCAAAGTAACGGCTTTGCTGTTTCACCGTCGTGTCCGTCCCGTTTCACTTCCGTTAAAAGAATATTTCAAATCTTCGCGTTTCCCCTCCCTACAAGGACCGGAATGTGAATAAATCCCAATGGGGCGTTCGTGGGGAGAGACTTGCTGGCAGTGTATCCCGTGCGGAAAGTGGCGGGCGTGCTTCCTGCCTGGCGGCGGTATGTTAAATTATTCACGGCGGAGTGCTTGTTTCTGTTTGAAAGCAAAAGCCTGTATTTTGATTTCTGTTTGCTTGTATCTTTTGCGAATATTGGGAAAATTGTAACCGGACCGGCGAATGCTTCCGCTTTCTGTATAATATTTCGTTCTATTCTTTGCTTTTTGACACGTAAAACGCTACTTTTGCCGACAAAATAAAACGTTATTCTTGAAATAGCTAACATAAAGAGTAAACTTTGCGATGGATAGCAGAACTTTTATTACTGAAAGAAAGCACTTGGAAGCCGGAGGACTGTATGATGCCGCGCACGAACATGACGCTTGCGGCGTAGGGATGATTGTCGATATCCACGGCAACAAGTCGCACGAACTGGTGGACGCCGCCCTACGGGTGCTGGAGAACATGAAGCACCGTGGGGCCGAGGGAGCCGACAACAAGACCGGCGACGGGGCGGGCATCCTGCTCCAGATTCCCCATGAGTTCATCCTCTTGCAGGGCATCCCCGTGCCCGAGAAGGGCAAATACGGCACCGGCCTGGTCTTCCTGCCCAAGGACAAGGACGAGCAGGCGGCCATCCTGCGCATCATGATTGAAGAGATTGAGCGCGAGGGCCTCACCCTGATGCACCTGCGCTCCGTCCCCGTCAATTCCTC
>CALUOW010000064.1 GCA_944322365.1 uncultured Bacteroides sp. | reverse complement strand
CGAGTAATCAGCCTATTGCTTGGCGCATCCATGATAAATCCGTACCTTTGCGCGGCTAAAGCGCGCCCGGCGCGCCTGTAAACGAATCATCAAATAAAAACATATCATTATGGCTCTACAATGTGGTATCGTCGGCCTGCCCAACGTGGGCAAATCGACGCTGTTCAATTGCCTGTCCAATGCCAAGGCACAGGCCGCTAACTTTCCGTTCTGCACCATCGAACCCAACGTGGGCGTCATCACCGTGCCCGATGAACGCCTGTCCCGCCTGGCCGAACTGGTCCATCCGGGCCGCATCGTCCCCACTACGGTGGAAATCGTGGACATCGCCGGCTTGGTGAAAGGCGCCAGCAAGGGCGAAGGATTGGGCAATAAGTTCCTGGGCAACATCCGCGAGTGCGACGCCATCATCCACGTGCTGCGCTGCTTCGACGACGACAACGTGACGCACGTCGACGGCTCGGTAGACCCCGTGCGCGACAAGGAAATCATCGACACCGAACTGCAACTAAAGGATTTGGAAACCATCGAAAGCCGCATCCAAAAAGTGCAAAAACAAGCGCAGACGGGCGGCGACAAGCAAGCGAAGCAGGTATACGACGTCCTGGTCCGCTACAAGGAGGCGCTGGAGCAGGGTCTGAACGCCCGCACCGTGCAATTCGAGAGCAAGGACGAGCAGAAGATTGCGCACGACCTCTTCTTGCTGACCTCGAAACCCGTGATGTACGTCTGCAACGTGGACGAAGGAAGCGCCGTCAGCGGCAATGCCTACGTCGAGCAAGTGCGCCAAGCCGTGAAGGACGAGAACGCCGAAATCCTAGTCGTAGCCGCCAAAACCGAGGCCGACATCGCTGAACTGGAAACATACGAAGACCGGCAGATGTTCCTGCAAGAGATTGGTTTGGAGGAATCGGGCGTCAGCCGCCTCATCAAGTCCGCTTACAAGCTGCTGAACCTGGAAACATTCATCACCGCCGGCGAGATGGAAGTCAAAGCCTGGACCTACCACAAGGGTTGGAAGGCCCCGCAATGCGCCGGCGTCATCCATACGGACTTCGAGAAAGGCTTTATCCGTGCCGAGGTCATCAAGTATGAAGACTACATCCAATACGGATCCGAAGCCGCCGTGCGCGAAGCCGGCAAACTGGCGGTGGAAGGCAAGGATTACGTGGTGCAGGATGGAGACATCATGCACTTCCGGTTCAATGTGTAAGGACAAGAAGCGTGCAAGAGAGACTCAACAGTTACACCATAAGAGGACAGCTAGTTATCAAATCATGCAAGAAACTAATGAAATCATACTCTACCAACCCAACCAAAGTATCAAACTGGAGGTCAGATTAGAGGATGAAACAGTTTGGCTCACCCAAGCCCAACTATCCGAACTGTTCCAACGAGAACGTATGGTTATCACCAAACACATCAACAACATCTTTAAAGAAAAAGAACTGGAAGAAAAGAGCAATGTGCATTTTTTGCACATTGCTCATTCGGACAAGCCGATTAAATATTACAGCCTGGATGTTATTATTTCTGTGGGCTATCGCGTCAAATCCCAACGCGGCGTAGAATTTCGCCAATGGGCCAACAAAGTTCTGAAAGGAAACCACCTTGCTAATGCTGAGCAAACGGAGCCAAGGAGTAAAAGCCACAATTTATACCGGAAAGGCAGACAAACGCCTGCTATTGGATATGAAACGCCACAACGAAGAATATTCACCCATCGAACTGGCTGAATACAAACAGGCGCACGACCGTTTCTTGCTTATTGACAAAGAAGTCTATCACATCGGCACTTCTCTAAAAGACTTAGGGAAAAAATGGTTTGCCTTTGCCCGCCTGCATTTGGATACAGAAGAACTGATTGAACGCATAAAAGCATCACACATATAATCAAATAATAAATTACTGAACTACACACGTATGAACTACTTAATCATAGGAACCGGAGGCGTGGGCGGCTCGATCGCCGCCTTCCTCGCACTGGCAGGCAAAGACGTGGCCTGCATTGCCCGAGGCGAACATCTCGCCGCTATCCATGAACACGGGCTACGCCTGCACAGCGACCTGAAAGGCGAGCATACCTTGCGCATCCCCGCCTGTACGGCCGAAGACTACCAAGACAAAGCAGACGTCATCTTTGTCTGCGTAAAAGGCTATTCCGTCGGCTCTATCACCGATCTCATCCGCAAGGCTTCCCACCCGGGGACGGTGGTCATCCCCATCCTCAACGTCTATGGCACGGGGCCACGCATCCAACGACTAGTGCCCGGCGTGACGGTGCTGGACGGCTGCATCTACATCGTCGGCTTCGTCAGCGGGAAGGGCGAAGTGACGCAGATGGGCCGGATTTTCCGCCTGGTCTATGGCGCGCACCGGGGCACGGAGGTTTCGCGCGAGACGCTCGAAGCCGTGCAACGCGACCTTGAAGAAAGCGGCATCCGCGCCGAACTGTCCGAGGACATCGATCGGGATACCTTCGTCAAATGGTCCTTCATTTCGGCCATGGCAGTGACTGGCGCCTACTATGACGTACCGATGGGCGAAGTGCAGAAACCGGGAGCCGTGCGCGACACCTTTGCCGGCCTCTCCCGCGAAAGCGCCGAACTCGGCCGCCGGATGGGCATCGACATCCCCGACAATCTAGTGGAATACAACCTGAAAGTAATCGACACGCTGGATCCGCACAGCACCGCCTCCATGCAGAAAGACATGGCGCGCGGCCACGAAAGCGAAGTGCAAGGGCTGCTTTTCGACTTGATTGACGCTGCCGAAGCACACGGCGTAGACATACCCACCTATCGCATGGTGGCCCAGAAATTCCGGAAATAAAGAATCTAAAAACTGACTGATATGCTTAGTACATTCATGACCATCCAATGGAATCCGGACCCGACGCTGTTTCATCTTTTCGGGTTCCCCATCCGTTATTATGCCCTGCTTTGGATAGTAGGCATCACCTGCTCGTACTTCATCGTGAGGCGCGAGTACCGAGACTTGAAAATCGGCGATGAAAAGTTCGACCCCTTGTTCATTTACTGCTTCGTGGGCATATTGGTAGGTTGCCGCCTGGGGCATTGCCTGTTCTATCAGCCGGAATACTACCTGTCCGGCATGAAACCCTTCATCGAGATGTTCCTGCCCATACACTTCCTGCCGGACGGTGGTTGGAAGTGGACAGGCTACGAAGGTTTGGCCAGCCACGGTGGTACGCTGGGACTCATCATTGCACTCTGGCTCTACTGCCGCAAGACCAAGATGCACTACATGGACGTGCTGGACATCATTGCCGTTGCTACGCCCATCTGCGCCTGCTGCATCCGCTTGGCCAACCTAATGAACTCCGAAATCATCGGCAATCCCACCACAGTGCCTTGGGCGTTCGTCTTCGAGCGCGTGGATCCGCTGCCCCGCCATCCGGCGCAACTGTATGAAGCCATCGCCTACTTCATCTTTTTCTTGGGCATGACGTACCTCTACCGCCGCACCCAGAAGCAACGCGCCATCGACCTCATCGGCGTAGACCGCAAGAAGGCAGCCGCCCTGCCCGCCGCTTACCCGCACCGCCGTGGCTTCTACTTCGGCCTCTGCCTGACGGAAATCTTCCTTTTCCGCTTCTTCATCGAATTCCTGAAGGCGGACCAAGTGGCCTTCGAGCAAGGCATGACGCTGAACATGGGCCAATGGCTCAGCATCCCGTTCGTGATTATCGGGGTATACTGCATGTTCTTCTACGGGAAGAAACAGAAAGCCTGAACAAGCGTCAATAAATAGGCGCGGATTGCGAGGATTCACGGATTCATATATGGCGATTTATCCGTGAAATCCTTGCAATCCGCGCCTAAACTTAATCCATTACTTCCCCCGCAAAATCCTTTTAATATCGTTCAGTTTGTTCAACGCCTCCAGCGGCGTCAGGTTATTGACGTCGAGGTGGAGGATTTCATCGCGGATTTGGCAGAGCACAGGGTCGTCCAACTGGAAGAAGCTAAGTTGCATGCCGCCGGCCGACGATGCCCCCTCGGTAATGGTTTTGCCGCTCACGGCGCCTGTTTGGCGGTTTTCTTGCTCCAGTTGTTTCAGGATTTCGTCAGCACGGCGCACGATGCTCTTAGGCATACCCGCCATCTTGGCAACGTGGATGCCGAAGCTGTGCTCGCTACCGCCACGCTCCAACTTGCGCAAGAAGATGACCTTGTTATTCACCTCGCGGACAGCCACGTTGTAGTTCTTGATGCGCTTGAAGCTCTTTTCCATCTCGTTCAACTCATGGTAGTGCGTGGCGAATAAGGTACGGGCACGGGCTTTGGGATGCTCGTGTATGTACTCCACAATGGCCCAGGCGATGGAGATGCCGTCGTAAGTGGAAGTGCCTCGCCCCAGCTCGTCGAACAACACGAGGCTGCGGGGCGAAAGGTTGTTCAGAATGTTGGCCGCCTCGTTCATCTCGACCATGAAGGTCGATTCGCCCACCGAGATGTTATCACTGGCCCCCACGCGGGTAAATATCTTATCCACCAAGCCGATGTGCGCGCTCTCCGCAGGGACAAAGCAGCCAATCTGCGCCATCAACGTGATGAGGGCCGTCTGGCGCAACAAAGCGGACTTACCGGCCATGTTGGGTCCGGTGATGATGATAATTTGCTGCGTCTCCGTGTCCAGACGGACATCATTCGCAATATATGGCTCGCCAATGGGCAATTGCTTCTCGATGACGGGATGGCGGCCCTGCCGGATCTCCAAGACATCGTCGTCGGCTATCACAGGACGGATATACTTGTTGTCCTGCGCCACGGTGGCAAAAGCCAACAGGCAGTCCAGGCGCGCCAGTTGGTTGGCATCTATCTGCATGGGCGGGATGAACTCGACGAGCGATTGCACCAAGTCGGCGAATAGCTGCGTCTCCAGCACCAGTATCTTGTCCTCCGCGCCGAGGATCTTCTCTTCGTATTCTTTCAGTTCTTGCGTGATGTAGCGCTCAGCGTTGGCCAGCGTCTGCTTGCGTATCCATTCGGGGGGAACTTTCTCTTTATGGGCGTTGCGCACTTCGATGTAATAACCGAAAACATTGTTATAGCCAATCTTCAAACTAGGTATGCCGGTCAGTTCGCTTTCGCGCTGCTGTATTTGCAACAGATAGTCCTTGCCCGAATAGGCAATGCGCCGCAACTCGTCCAGTTCGGCGCTGACACCCTCTTTGATGACGCCGCCCTTGTTGACCAACAGCGGCGGGTCGTTGTTTACCTCGCGCTCGATGCGGTCGCGCACGGACTGGCAGAGGTTCAACTGCTCGCCGATGCGGTTCAGACTGGCATTGTCGGCCTCCAGGCATGCCGCTTTGATAGGCTCGATGGCCTGCAAACCCACTTTGAGGGCCACCACCTCGCGGGGCGACACGCGGCCCACGGCCGCTTTGGAGAGAATGCGTTCGAGGTCGCCCACCCGGTGCAGCTGCTCTTCTATGAGTCCCCGAAAATCAGGATGCCGAAAGAAATATTCCACCACATCCAACCGAGCGTCGATAGGCTTCTTGTCTTTTAATGGAAAAACCAGCCAACGCTTCAGCAAACGGGCGCCCATGGGGCTGATGGTGCGGTCGATAACGCTGAGCAAGCTGCTGCCGCCATCGTTCATCGAGCCCATCAATTCAAGGCTTCGCACAGTAAACTTGTCCAAGCGGACGTACTTGTCCTCTTCGATGCGCGCCAACGACGTAATGTGCCCTATCTGCGTATGCTGCGTCAGGATGAGGTATTGAAGGATGGCGCCCGAAGCGATAATGCCGTTCGTCAGGTGCTCCACGCCGAATCCCTTGAGGTTCTGCACCTCGAAGTGCTTCAATAACCGTTCGCGGGCGGTGCTTTCGGTAAAGACCCAATCCTCCAGTTCGAAGGTGAAGAATTTGTTGCCGAAATTGCCCTCGAACATCGGACGCTTGCCGCGCTCGAACAATACCTCCTTGGGCGAAAAGTTATTCAGCAGCTTGTCCACATAATCCGTCGTCCCCTCCGAAGTAAGGAACTCGCCGGTAGAGATGTCCAGGAAAGCCACGCCGCATACGCCTCCCTTGCCGAAGTGTACGGCAGCCAGGAAATTGTTCTCCTTGTTATTCAGGATATTGTCGTTGATGGAGACACCTGGCGTCACCAGCTCCGTAATGCCGCGTTTCACCAGCTTCTTGGCCAACTTGGGGTCTTCCAGCTGGTCGCAAATGGCCACGCGCTTGCCCGCCCTGATCAGCTTGGGCAGATAAGTGTCCAGCGCATGGTGGGGGAAACCTGCCATCTCGATGCTCTGCCCGCCTTTGCCGTTGTTCCGTTTAGTCAGCGTGATGCCCAATATGTCGGCCGCTTCCACTGCATCGTTGGCATAGGTTTCATAAAAGTCCCCGCAACGAAACAGCATGATGGCGTCCGGATGCTTGGCCTTCAGGTCCATAAACTGCTTCATCATCGGGGTGAGAACAATATCTTTATCCATAGGAAATGCTTCTTTCTTCATAAAGGATTTACGCCGCCTTACAGCCCATATATCCGCTGCCGGCGGGAGATATATCGCCAGCAAGCGGAGGATATATCCGCCGCAAGCGGGGGATATATGCGGCTTTTTTCAGAGAGCAAAGGTAATATAAAAAAATGAGATGCAGAGCAATATGCGGAAGAATGATTGGGAGCGGATACCCAGCGAAGCTGATGATTCCCTAGCGGATGCCCGCCAAGAAGACAGAACGCACGTTGGCGCGAACCGCATCCGCCAATTCGTCCACCGATATCCGCCGGGCGCGGGCTGCACGAAGATAGACTTCGGCAAGGGGAACAGGGCTTTCGTCCGTCTCAAGAAACAGGCGGGAAAGAGGAACGGCGCACAAGGCCGGTTCTTGAAAGCACGGGCCGAAAGACAGATAGAAACCGTGGCGGACCAATTCCTTCGCCATCGGCGCCTTGCCCCGGAAGCCATGAATGATCCACGGCACGCCGGGGGACAAACGATGCCGGACGCGCAACAATTCGTCCACAGCCTTCACCAGATGAATCACCAGCGGCTTGCCTGCCCGTTCGGCCAACAGGGCTTGGCGGACAAACACTTCTTCCTGAAGAGACATCGGCGCGGCAGCCAGTTTATCCAACCCCGCCTCGCCCACCGCCCATACCTGCGGCAAGCATACGGCATCGGACAACATCTGCCAAACGCATTCGGCAGGCATATCCCCGGCCAACGACCACGGATGAATCCCCACGGAATAGCAATGCCCCCCAAGCGGCACAAAACCTTCGGGCGGACGGCAAACCAGACGGAAAGCACCGGCAACGCCGTTTTCGACATGAGTATGTATGTCCGGAAAAACAGTCATAGAATCGGAAAAGGAAAGGCAAAGGCAAAAGTCAAGGGACAGGGTCGTAGCCCGAACCGCCCCATGGATGGCAACGCAACAAACGACGGACAGCCAAATAGAACCCTTTGAACGGGCCGTGCTTGCGAATGGCTTCGACGGCATATTGCGAACAAGTGGGCGTGAAGCGGCACGAAGGCGGCGTGAAGGGCGATATGCACCGTTGGTAGAAATAAATGGGGAGCAAAAGAAGGAAGGACAAGGCCCTCGACAAAGCCCTCAACATGGCGCGCCTCCCGCATCGTCCGCCGGGGCAGAAACCGCCGGGCAAGGCAAATCCTCGGCTATGCGGCTCAAGGCCGTCTTCATTCGCTCGTCAATAAGGGACATATCGGCCAGACGGTCGGACAAATAGATGAAGGCCACTGCCAAACGAATGCCGCGTTGCTGCACGGTTTCCAGCAAGAGGGATTTGTTCAGGCGGTAGGCTTCGCGGACGAGCCGCTTCACGCGGTTGCGCTTCACCGCGCGCTTGAAGCGTCGCTTCGACACGCTGACCAGTATGGAGACAGGCGTTTCCAGTTCCTCCACAGGCAGATAAACCACCCGCAAAGGAAAAAGAGAAAATGAGCGGGAGCCTCCCGCAAACATTTTCTCTATCACTTTCTTTCTGTTCAGCCGTTCGGCCTTATGCAGCGTATTTGACATATAAATATTCCCAACCGGGCCAGAAAAAGACGGAGGTTTCTTACTCCTTGTTATTCTCTTTGATAAACATGTCCAACGCAGCCGTCATCGAAGGCGCCTGCACGCTGGGAGCTTCCAAATCCAAACGCAAACCGGCATCGCGCACGGCTTGCGCGGTGGTCGTGCCGAAAGTGCCTATCTTGATGTCCTTCTGTTCAAAATTGGGGAAATTCTTCTTCAACGAAGTGACGCCCGCAGGACTGAAGAACACCAGCATGTCATAATCAAACTCCTCGTCGGGACGGAAGTCGTTGCTCACCGTACGGTACATCACCACCTCCTTGTGCTGGATTTTGTTCTTGTCCAGCAAGTTCTTGATGTCATCGTTGTGCACGTCAGACATGGGCACCAAATACTTTTCGGCTTTATGCTTGACGATGGCCGGCAACAAATCATCGAACTTGCCCGTGCTGCCAAAGAATATCTTACGCTTGCGATACTGCACATATTTCTGGATATAGAGTGCAATGGCTTCCGTCACACAGAAATACTTCATCGTCTCGGGTATCGTCACACGCAACTCCGTACAAAGATTGAAGAAATGATCAATGGCATGACGTGAGGTAAAAACGATGGCGGTATAATCAAGAATAGAGACTTTCTGCTGTCTGAATTCTCGTGCCGTCAGGCTCTCTACTTTAATGAACGGGCGAAAATCTATTTTCACTCCGTACTTCTCGGCGATGTCATAATAAGGCGACTTCTCGGAAGTCGGCTTCGGTTGCGACACCAGTACTTTTTTAATCTTCACTGTCCTAAGATTTTATTATCCAGTAATTGTTCAAATGTTCCAAGCCCCGGTATAGAATGAGGCAGGGGATGATTTCCAGGGCGCAAAAGTACAAAATTAACGGGAAACAGCCATACAATCTGTTGCAAAAAAGCCTTAAGCACTTATAGAATGCCAATATTTTGAAGAATAGGAGCAAGACAAGGCCTGCCGCCAGCAAAAATTCAGGGCCTGCGTTCAAATAAACCACTAACAAGACAAGCGGGAAAAGTGCGAATCCTTGATAATAGAGCAGCGTAGAATAAGACTTCAGCCAAAACGAAGCCTTCGCCTTGTCAAGGAATATCCAACCTAAAAGCGAATAGAGCAACCACTTGAACAATACGTACGCCAAACAAAAGCCCATGTAGATGGCAGCCAACAACCACGAAGGCGAATGCGATGCCAAAGCCGGTTGGCAGCTACTGAAACAATCGAACAAATAAATGCCTGCCAAGATACACGTCTGCCCCACAAGCAGCAGCAAAAGCCGCACGTCGCCTTCCATCGAAGTGCCGAAAAGCTCGGAACGCTCGCGATGCAGCAGGAAGTCGCGCCCTTGCTGATAGAGATAAATGCGATTGTGCGACAAAATCCATGCCGTGAAGAAGAAACAAGCCAACAACACGAGCGTCACCCAATTCTCCATACGGAGGGAATAAGGGAGGGGCAAGCCTTCGATGCCGGCCGATACAATGGCGGAAGTTTGCAAAAAGGCTATCATAGGGCAGCAAATTTACGAACGGAAGGATCCCAGCGGGGGACGGTATGTATCAACTCGACAGCTTCTTGAGGCGAACGCGCCACGTGCCAAAGCGCGGCATGGCGCGCGCCCATGAAATGCTGGGAGACGGCCCGGTCGAACATCTGGAGCAATGGGGCATAATAATCCTTCGTATTAAGTATGACGATGGGATTGAGGTAAAGCCCCAATTGCTTCCAGGTGATGACCTCCAACAGCTCTTCCAACGTGCCGCAACCGCCAGGCAAGGCGATGACGGCATCGGCCAGGGAGGCCATCATCCGCTTGCGTTCGTGCATGGTTTCCGTCACACGCAACTCGGTCAATCCCCGGTGGTGCCAACCCTGCTCCATCATGAAGCGGGGGATGACGCCCGTCACCTGCCCACCTGCGGCCAAAGCCGCATCGGACACGGCGGCCATCAACCCCATGTTGCCCGCCCCGTTCACCACGCGAATGCCACGACTTCCCAGCAATGAGCCCAGATCGCGGGCATCTGCCACGTAGGACGGGTCGATCTTGGCACTCGAAGCACAATAAACGCAAACAGTCATATACCCAGCAAGGATTACAAGCCGAAGGCCTCTTTCACCTTATCTACATAATCCAGCTTCTCCCAAGTGAAAAGCTCCACTTCAACGTCCTTGTTGCCCTCATAACGGCTACGGAAGTGCTTCACTACCGTCTGCGGCTCACGCCCCATATGGCCGTAGGCGGCCGTTTCTTGGTAGATGGGATTGCGCAGCTTCAGACGGTCCTCAATGGCCTTGGGGCGAAGATCGAAGAGTTGGTCAATCTTCTGCGCGATTTCGCCGTCGGTCATCGGCACATGGCTACGTCCGTAGGTGCTGACATAGATGCTGATAGGGCGCGCCACGCCGATGGCATAGCTGAGCTGCACCAACATCTCGTCGGCCACGCCGGCGGCCACCAGGTTCTTGGCGATGTGGCGGGCGGCGTAGGCTGCCGAACGGTCCACCTTCGAGGGGTCCTTTCCGGAGAAAGCGCCGCCGCCGTGGGCGCCTTTTCCACCGTAGGTGTCTACAATAATCTTGCGTCCCGTCAAACCCGTATCTCCATGCGGGCCGCCGATGACGAACTTGCCCGTGGGATTGACGAAGTATTTGATTTGGTCGTTGAACAGGGCCAATACCTTGGGCGCGTGGATGGAGGCGATGACGCGGGGCATCAGCGTGTGAATGACGTCGCGACGGATGACGGCCAGCATCTCCTCGTCGGCCTTCAGTTGGGCTTCCTCCGTTTCATCGGCAGGTTGGATGAACTCATCATGCTGGGTAGAAACCACAATCGTATCAATGCGCACGGGCGTGCCGTTGTCATCGTATTCAATGGTCACCTGGCTCTTCGAGTCGGGGCGCAGGTAGGTCATTTCTTTGCCCTCGCGGCGAATGTCGGCCAGCACTTGCAGGATGCGATGCGCCAAGTCGAGGGACAGAGGCATGTAATTCTCCGTCTCGTTGGTGGCATAGCCAAACATCATGCCCTGGTCGCCCGCGCCTTGCTCCATGGGGTCTTGGCGCTCCACGCCCCGGTTGATGTCGGGACTTTGCTCGTGGATGGCGCTCAGCACGCCGCACGAGTTGCTTTCGAACATGTATTCGCCCTTCGTGTATCCAATCTTCTTGATGACTTCGCGGGCAATGAGCGGCATGTCCACGTAAGCCTTTGTCTTCACTTCACCGGCCAGCACTACCTGTCCGGTAGTCACCAGCGTTTCGCAAGCTACTTTCGAACTGGGGTCGTAGGCCAGCAGTTTGTCAAGCACAGCGTCCGATATTTGGTCGGCCACTTTGTCGGGGTGTCCCTCAGACACCGATTCGGATGTGAATAAGTATCCCATTTCTTGAATGAATGATTAAGAATTAAAAATTAAAACGACGGGAGCAGGAAGAGGGAGCAGCAAGCACGGCCGACCTTGACGGGACGCGGCTTTCATTGTCAGAAAAGGATGTGTTTTAGCATTTTTTTCCGTGGTTGCAAGCTACTCAAATCTTTCCACTTTCTCGTTTCCGGGCGCAAAGATAAGGAGTTTTTCCGGAAATAAAAGGCATCCCCGGCAGAATTAACATTCGCCCCGCGCCAACCCTCATCCAAATTTTGGGCGCAAAGCTACAAATTCCTGCGAA
>CALUOW010000063.1 GCA_944322365.1 uncultured Bacteroides sp. | reverse complement strand
GCAAGATTACCCATCAGGATGTCGGGCAGATGGACATGTACGTCAGGATGTACGACGAACTGAAACGGACGGAAGGCGACAACCCGACCATCGGCATCGTGCTCTGCTCGGAAACGGACAAGGACATCGCCCGGTACTCCATCCTGAAAGGCAACGAACAGCTGTTTGCCACGAAGTACAAGCTCTACCTGCCTACCGAAGAGCAGTTGCGGAAGGAGATAGAGCGGCAGAAAGAGCTATACCTGTTGCAGCACGACCGGTAAGGAACGGCAATAATGAAGACTCCGTTATGCCGCCCGCCCTTTGCGAACGAAGATAACGTGTGGTTATCTGCCCAACCAGCGTTATCCGTGCGCCAATTCGTCCGACGTATATCCCATCGGCAACTCCCGGCAGTTATATCCTGATGCCATGATTTCGCCATATGCCCCGGCCGAACGAAGGGCGATAAAGTCGTCGCGTTGTACTCCGTTCAAGTCTACAGCCTTGCCGAAGACATCGGATGATTCACACACGGGTCCCACAACGTCATACGTTTGCATGGGCCGATCTGATGAAATGTTCTCAATTTTATGGTAAGCCTGATAAAGGGCCGGGCGGATGAGGTCCGTCATGCCGGCGTCGAGGATGGCGAATTTCTTGTTAGCTCCTTGTTTGACGTAGAGTACCCGCGAAATGAGCGATCCGCACTGCCCTACTATCGCACGCCCCGGTTCGAAGTGCAATGTCTGGTATGGGCGCAGCTTCAGGTGCTTGGCGTAGGTGGCAAAGTAAGCCTTGAAGTCGGGCACCGATTGACGGTTGGGATGCGCGTAGTCGATGCCCAGTCCGCCTCCCACGTTGACATGCTCTACTTGGATGCACCCTGCTTCGAGTCTGTCCAGCAATTCATTGATACGGTTGCACAAGGCCACGAAATCGCCCATGTCCAAAATCTGCGACCCGATGTGGAAGTGCAGACCGATGAAGTCTACATGCTCCATGTCCTGTGCCAAGTGAATGACGTGTTCCATGTCCTCCATGCGGATGCCGAATTTATTTTCTGCCAGTCCGGTGGTGATGTTGGCATGGGTATGTGCCCCTACGTCGGGATTGATTCGGAAGGCCACCCGTGCCTTCTTGCCTTGCGCGGCAGCTAGGCGGTTGATAACCTCCAGTTCGGGGATAGACTCGACGTTGAAACAGAAGATGTTGTGGTCTAATGCCAAGTTTATCTCCCAATCCGCCTTGCCTACGCCTGCAAATACAATTTTCCCGGCGGGGAATCCGGCTTGCAGGGCAGCACGTATCTCCCCCCCGCTGACGCAATCGGCTCCCAATCCGCCTTCGCGGATGATAGCCAACAATTTGGGATTGGCATTGGCCTTGACGGCATAATGCACCATGTAGTTGCCATAGCGCGCAGTTTCGGTGCGTATCAATTCGAGCGTCCGGCGCAACAATTGGGTGTCGTAGTAATAAAAGGGAGTGCGCAGGGATTGGAATTTATCTATAGGGAATGTTCCTTTCATTGGTGTTGTATTTGTAAATGAGTTTTCAGTGGGAGGAAGTATGATTGGATTTGGAGGGGATTAAAAGGAGTTATCGTTTTGCTCAGGGAGTCAAAGGCAATATCTTTGACGTCTGCTGCCGGTCCATATTGTCCTTCAACTCCTTGAGTAACCCCCTCCGATTCTCTAAGAATTTTTATCCTTCATTAAACAATGCCTTGCTCAATGACTGGAGTGCCGCTTTTTTGTCGCACTCGCGGATAAGGAAGGAGATATTGTAGTTGCTTCCGCCGTAGGATATCATACGGACGGGGATGTCGCGCATGGCATCCAATGCCTTGGCCTCGAAGCCCAAGTTCTCCCAATCCAAGTCGCCTACGACGCAGACAATGCACATGTCGCGGTCTACGGTGACGGTGCCATACTTCTTCAGGTCGTCCAGAATTTCGTTAAGGTGTTTCACATTGTCGATAGAGACAGACACGCCTACCTCCGAGGTGCAGATCATGTCGATGCTGGTTTGGTAGCTCTCGAAGATTTCGAACACCTTGCGCAGGAAACCGTATGCCAGCAACATGCGGCTGGATTTGATTTTGATGGCTGTGATATTATCCTTGGCGGCTACGGCTTTGATGCGTCCTTTTTCCGTATCATTACAAATCAGGGTGCCTTCGGCTTGGGGATCCATCGTGTTGAGCAGACGCACGGGGATATTGGCATACTTGGCGGGCTGGATGCACGTGGGGTGCAGGATCTTGGCGCCAAAATAAGCCAATTCGGCTGCCTCCTCGAACTGAAGATGGCGTACAGGCGAAGTTTTGTCGACGATGCGGGGATCGTTGTTGTGCATCCCGTCGATGTCCGTCCAGATTTGAATCTCCGAAGCCTGCACGGCAGCACCAATGAGCGAAGCGGTATAGTCGCTTCCGCCACGTTGGAGGTTGTCTATTTCGCCGTAAGCATTGCGGCAGATGAAGCCTTGGGTGATGTAGATGTCGGCATCAGGATGCAACTCCAGCTGCATTTGGAGTTTCTCTTTGATATAGACGGGGTCAGGCTCGGCATTCTTGTCCGTCCGCATAAACTCCAAGGCGGGCAGCAGAACGGCATTGACGCCACACTCTTGCAAGTAATAGTTCATCATCCCGGTGGAGATTAGTTCGCCTTGTGCCAAGATGACCTTTTCCTCGAAGAGGGTGAAAAGATCTTTCGTATAGGAGCGGATGAGATCGAAATGCGATTTCACCAAGTCCCATCCCTTCTGTCGGTACTCGGACGTGGCATACAACTCGTCGATGTGCTTGCGGTATTTGGCTTCTAGACGGTTGATGATTTCATTGGCTCCTTCAGGATTCTTTTTGTAGAGGTAATCCGAGATTTCCACCAATGTGTTGGTCGTGCCAGACATGGCGGAGAGCACCACAATCTTGCGCTCGCCGTCGTTGATTAATTTGGCCACTTCCTGCATCCGCTGTGCAGAGCCTACAGAAGTGCCGCCAAACTTTAAAACTTTCATTCCTATTGTATTCATATCGTTTATTGTTAATTTCATTCTTTCCTAATAATATCCATTTCTCCATCCACTTCGGCCAGTTGGTGTTCGGCGCAACGGAAAACGCGTCCGGGAAACTCTTTCAGCAAGTGCAAGTTGTGCGTGGTAACTACCACCAAGCTGCCAGCCCGGCTTAGGTCGGCCAGTAAGGAGATGATGTCATGCCCAGTTTCTGCATCCAAGTTGCCCGTTGGTTCGTCGGCCAAGATGATGCGGGGCGAATTGAGTACGGCGCGGGCAATGACCACTCGCTGCTGCTCGCCTCCGGATAGTTCGTGGGGAAATTTATATCCCTTGTGCTCCATGCCCACTTGCGCTAACACTCCAGTTATACGTTCGCGGATGGCATGCTTGTCCTTCCAACCGGTAGCGCGAAGCACAAACTCCAGATTCTCGTACACCGTGCGGTCGATGAGCAACTGGAAGTCTTGGAAGATGATGCCCAACTTGCGTCTCAATTCGGGTATGTGACGGCGCTTGATGCGGCGCATGTCATAACCCAGCACTTCGGCTTGCCCCGACTCTACGTCCAGTTCGGCATAGAATGTCTTGAGCAGGCTTGTCTTGCCGGAGCCGACCTTTCCTATCAGGTAGGCCAACTCGCCAGGGTGCAGTTCCAAGTCCACGCCGCTCAATACGCACAACTCTTGTTGGTGTATCTCTACGTTCTTATATTTAATCAGTGCTTCTTCCATGTGTCACTGTGACGTTCTTGAAGCTCGCGGGCCAAATCCTCGATGCGATATCCCTTGGATGTCAAGAGGACGATGAGGTGATACAACAAGTCGGCACCTTCGTAAATCAATCGGTCGTCCGTGCCGTTACACGCTTCAATAACGGTTTCTACGGCCTCTTCGCCCACCTTCTGCGCCATCTTGTTGATGCCGGATTTGAAAAGGCTGGTTGTATAAGAGCCTTCGGGCATTTCGGCGTGGCGTTTGCAGATGAAGTCCTGCAAGGTTTTGAGGAACATCACAGGCTGTTCGTTTTTTTCGCCCCAACAGGTGTCCGTGCCGGTGTGGCAGACAGGTCCTGCGGGATGTGCCTGGATGAGCAGGGTGTCATGGTCGCAATCCTCTTGGATGGAAACCACGTGCAGGAAGTTTCCGCTCTCCTCGCCCTTAGTCCAAAGGCGGTTCTTCGTGCGGCTGAAGAATGTCACCTTGCCACTCTCCACCGTCCTGCGATAGGCTTCCTCGTTCATGAAGCCCAGCATCAGCACCTTGGCCGTGTCGGCATCTTGTATGATGGCTGGGACAAGGCCGTTCATTTTATCAAAGTCCAATATCATATTCTTTATATTCTTATTTGTATTAGGAATTAAGAAGTCAAGTAGTTGTTCTTATCTTCTTTCTACTAGCCGAACTGGTATTCCTTGGGCGCAAAGATACGACTTTAATTCGGGAATCTTGATCTCCCCGAAGTGAAAAACGCTGGCGGCCAGCGCGGCATCGGCTTTTCCTTGCAAAAATGCGTCGCGGAAGTGCTCTTTGGCTCCTGCTCCGCCCGATGCGATGACCGGGATGGAGAGCGTATCGGCCAAATGCGCCAAAGCTTCGTTGGCATAACCCGTCTTCACTCCGTCGTGATCCATGCTGGTGAAGAGCACTTCGCCTGCCCCCCGCTCCTGAGCTTCATGAGTCCAAGCAAAGAGTTCCTTGTCCGTCTCCACCCGTCCGCCGTTCAGGTAGCAACGCCATCCGTTTTTAGTCTGTTTAGCATCCACGGCCAATACGCAGACTTGCGAACCGAAGTGTCGTGCAATCTTATCTATCAACTCTGGCTGACGAATGGCGGCCGAATTGATGGAAATCTTGTCCGCCCCGGCCTCCAGCAGACGTTCTACGTCGCCCAACTCGTGTATGCCTCCCCCAACAGTGAAGGGAATACTGATGTTAGCGGCAATGCGTTTTACCAATTCCGTGAAAGTCTTGCGTCCCTCGAAACTGGCGGTAATGTCCAGGAAGACCAGTTCGTCCGCCCCCTGTTCGCTATAAGCCCGGGCCAGTTCGACAGGGTCGCCCGCTTGGCGCAGGTTGACGAAGTTGGTGCCTTTCACCGTTTGTCCGTCCTTAATGTCCAGGCAAGGAATGATTCTCTTGGCAAGCATTGATATAGTGTTTAGGGTGAATGATTAATGATTTAAGATAAACGCCTCTATTTCTTCCAATGTAATGCGTCCCTCATAGAAGGCTTTGCCGATGATGACAGCCGGTAAGCCTGCTTCGGCCAACGCCTCCACGTCGTGGATGCCGCTGACGCCACCGCTTGCTACTAGGGAAAGTGAGGAATGGCGTTGCAATATTTCTTTATATAACTCCAATGACGGGCCTTGCAGCATCCCGTCCCGACCAATGTCCGTACAGATGACCTGCGTGATGCCCTTTGCCACATAATTGTCCAAAAAAGGAAAGAGCTGGCACGCGCTTTCTTCCTTCCAACCACTGACGGCAATACGTCCGTCCTTCACGTCCGCCCCTAGAATGATACGATCGGGGCCATACGCTTGTAGCCAGCCGAGGAAGACATCGGGCGCTTTCACGGCAATGCTGCCCCCTGTCACCATTCTCGCGCCACACTCGAAGGCAATGCGCAGGTCGTCGTCCGACTTCAGGCCACCTCCGAAGTCTATGGCCAACGAAGTGCGTGCGGCCAAAACCTCCAGCGTGTGGTGGTTCACAATATGGTGCGAAGCCGCCCCGTCCAAATCCACCACGTGCAGGCGCCGGATGCCGTGGGCTTCGAAAGCCTTGGCTACCTCCAGCGGGTCTTCGTGATACACTTTCTTGCTTTCATATTTCCCTTGGGAGAGGCGCACGCACTTCCCTTCGATAATATCAATGGCAGGAATCAGTTCAATCATGGCTATACATATTTATAAAGTCAGGAAATTGCGCAAGATGCGTTCGCCCACGCTTCCGCTCTTTTCAGGATGGAACTGGGTGGCATAGAAGTTGTCTTTATGTAAGGCTGCACTGAAAGGCAAGATGTAATCTGTCTCCGCCGCCGTGCATGGATGCAAGGGCACGTAGTAGCTATGCACAAAGTAGACATACTCGTCTCTCTCAAATCCTTTGAACAAGTCGCTGCTTGTCTGTCCGATGGTATTCCACCCCATATGGGGCACTTTGTCTTCGTGGCGGGTGGAGACGAAGCGCTTGACTTCGGCATCGAAAATGCCCAGGCCGTCGGCATCTCCCTCTTCGGAGTGGCGGCACATCAGTTGCATGCCTAGGCAAATGCCCAAGACAGGTTGCTTCAAATTGAGTATCAGTTGGTCGAGACCCGATGTGCGGAGGAAATCCATCGTTGTGGCAGCCTCGCCCACACCGGGGAATATCACGTGGTCGGCCCGTTGCAAAGCCTTCTTGTCTGCCGTGATGATCGGCTCCACGCCCAAGCGGCGCAAGGCATAATCCACCGAACGGATGTTGCCGGCATTGTATTTGATGATTGCGATGCTCATGGTTCGTGTCAGTTAAATATCACCGTTTTATTCTTATAAGCCAATATCTTGCGCTCGATGTGTTTCTGCACGGCGCGCGACAACACAATTTTTTCCAAATCCTTGCCCTTGTTCACCAAGTCCTGCACGGTGTCCTTGTGCGTGATGCGCACCACGTCTTGCTCGATGATGGGGCCGGCATCCAAGTCCGTGGTCACATAGTGGCTGGTGGCACCGATGATTTTCACTCCCCTTTCGAAGGCTGCGTGATAAGGCTTTGCCCCCACGAAGGCGGGCAGGAAGGAGTGGTGTATGTTGATGATGCGGTTTGGGAAAGCGTCGATGAGTTGTTCGGACACTACCTGCATGTAGCGCGCCAAGACGATAAAATTCACCCCATATTCGGCCATCAACTCTAGTTCGCGCCGTTCTTGTTCGGCTTTGTTCTCCTTGGTGATGGGAAAGAGGTGGAAGGGAATGTCGAAGCGCCGCGCCACATGCTCCAAGTCGGGATGGTTGCTGATGATGAGAGGCACCTGCACATTCCATTCGCCTGCCGTGTAGCGTGCCAGCAAGTCGTAGAGGCAATGCGACATTTTGGACACGAAGATGGCCATGCGCGGCGTGTAATCTGAGAAGTAGAGGCGGAAGTCCATCGCATACTTTTGGGCGTAGAGCGTGGCAAAATAATCGTGGATCTTCTCTTGCGGCACCAAGAAATGCTCAAGTTCCCATTCAATGCGCATGAAGAAGATGTTCTCCACATGGTCCACATATTGGTCCAAATAGACGATATTCCCCTTGTTCACCGTGATGAAGTCTGTCACCTCCGCCAAGATGCCTGGTCGGTCTGGACAGTGCAGCAATAGTTTCGCGGTTTTCATCATTTTCTTTCTTTTTGATTGCAACATTATCGTTTCATGGGCGCAAAAATAACGAATTATCGGCAAACGGCGAACATTTCGCATAGGAAGTTTCAAGAAAATTGCGTTGCACCCCTCTACAGGTGCCTTTGACACTTGTTCGGCGTGTTTCCGTTTTGGGTTCGGCGTGTCGTTGCCTTTCTCTCGGCGTGTCTTCGTCTTTTGTCTGGCAAGTCGCTCCCTTTCTTTGGCGAAGCGTTGAAAGCCCCGCCCGGACAAGAACCGGACGAGGCGGAAAATTGAGATGAATAGCAAATTAATGAATAAACCTAGGGTCGTGGTATGTCGAAATATTTCACGCCATTATACAGGGTATGGACACGTATGCGCACGTCCCTGCCTGTCTCCAACAAACCGCGCACGGAATCCAAGCGAAAGGAAACGATGCCTGTCCCTCCCTGCAAGGGGGTATCCCCATAGGCATTGTGGCGGAACTCCAAGGGTAGGGGACCATCGGCTGGCAGGGGAGCGGAATCGTTAACCACCAGATTCAGCATGTGCTTCTTGTCCGGATTGTTGCTATGATAGAAACGGTATACAATGTTGACATAATCCTTCGTCAACCAAATGTTGTCCACGTCAATGCGGTCATCCCCGATGCTATCGGCTTCGGCAGGCTTCATGCGGTGGATGTCCTTGGTCAGTATGTTTTCGATGTGTTGCACTGAGGCATTATACTCGTAGCCGGGCATGGCTTCGTCCATCGGGCTGAAATAGACGAAGGCCCGTTGGTTGTCCACCACAGCATAACCGCGTATAGCCGTCGTATCGCCCGGATAGAGTTTGCTGCCCTCGTCCAACTCGAAGTAATAATCCTGCCCTTCGATGACCCGCACGGTGCCGATGGCAAAAAGCAAATCTCCGTTGGAGCCGATGATATACGCATCGTCCTTCCAGCACGAGCCGAGGGTCAGTGTCAAGGCCAACGCGCATAAAGCCAAGCGAGCGAGCAAGGAGGTAGTATGTCTTTTCATATTTAATGATAATTTGTTTTTATAAATCAATAAGAAAGAGTCAAGAAGTGATGAACGAATATGCCTGCAAGATATATTCTACTTGACTTCTAACTTAATTTCGGTTTTTCGGAAGCGCGCTTGCGCATTAAATTCCTATATTTCACTGCAAGTATAACAAATTCCTTCCTAAAATACTGCGTCTCTCCCTGTTAAAGAAACTAAAGCATGATTTTCTTCTCCGGACGATGCAGTACTTTTGCCCCCGGTGCATTTTATAGTCAAACACGTGTTGTGGAGAAAAGTATGACAGAACAGGAACTGGCTGAAAGCTGCAAACAAGGAGACCGCGCGGCCTACAAGGAACTGTACGAGCGATATGCCGGACGGTTGTTGGGTTTGTGCCTTCGCTATGTAGGCGACCGGGATACGGCCGAAGACTTGCTGCACGACGGATTCCTGAAGCTGTTTGGCTCGTTCGAGAAGTTTACCTGGCGGGGCGAAGGTTCGCTCAAAGCGTGGTTGGAGCGCGTGATGGTGAACGCTGCCTTGCAATATCTGAGGCAAAACGATGCGGCACGCCGTCCCACCCCGTTGGAGCAAGCTCCTGAAGCCTACGAAGAACCGGACGCGGCCGACATTGACACTATCCCCCAGGAGGTGTTGATGCAATTTGTCCGCGAGTTGCCGCCCGGCTACCGCACCGTACTGAACTTGTATGTCTTTGAAGGAAAGCCGCATAAAGAGATCGCTTCCCTGCTGGGCATCAACGAACGTTCGTCGGCCTCGCAACTGGCGCGGGCTAAAGCCTCCTTGGCCGCCAAGGTGCACGAATGGATGAAACAACATGACAATTAAAACAAGAAAACGCGTATGGAAAAAAAAGAAGAAGCTTGGTTGAAAAAGATACAAGAGCGGCTGGATGATTATTCAGCGCCCTTGCCATCTGCCGGATGGGAACGCCTCGAAACTGATTTGCCCGCCCGACACACTACTCGCAAGCTCGTCCCCTTGCATCGTCGGTGGACAGCACTGGTCGCCGCCCTCGTGGCGGGAGTCCTTGTATTCATCGGATTCCGCCTGCTTTATAAGGAACCACAGAATATGTTGCCCGCCGACAATGTGCGTCCAACTCTGACCGCCGATGCCTTGCCTGTGCCGCCGCCTGTCGACGCCCGTTTGCTCCAAACGCAGGGAGTTGCCCGCCGGACACCTATCTCTGCCGATCGCTCTGTTCCTTTCGTACAAACAGCATCTGACATCCCTGAGGACAAAATGATTGAGGACAACAAAAAAGAGAAGAAAGAAGTAAAGGAATATAATAGGAAAAAAGAAGAACGAGGTAAGAAGAAAACAACATTCGAAACGGAGTCCTCTTTATTGGCCTTGGCCGATAATCCCCACCGTTTGGATACCCCTAAAGGATGGTCGATAGGACTTTCTGCGGGCAACACGGGCGGCTTCGGTGATTCAGGCAGTTCGTTATTGGGTTCTTACCCATTGCAAGACGGCGCTTTGGGATCCGGTTATGTGAATATTGACCTGGCTGCCACTTCGAACGGCATCATTACGATTCCCGAAGGACAAGAATTGGTATTCAAAAATGGCATTCCCTATTTGCAATCCACCCGTCCTGAATTGCTCTCGGCCGACCATAAGCAACCGGTCAGCGTAGGGTTCGCCGTACGGAAGGCATTGCCCCGGCACTTTTCGCTGGAGACTGGATTGGTCTATACCTACTTGGCATCAGACTTGCTTTATGCTGGAGCCACCGGCGAAGTTCGGCAAAAATTGCACTACTTGGGCATTCCTTTGCGTGCCAACTGGAGTTTTATCGATCGGAAAGACTTCAACCTCTATGTTTCGGCAGGTGGCATGATGGAAAAATGTATTTATGGAAAGATTGGGACGGAAAATGTTGCGATAAATCCCCTGCAATGGTCTGTGATGGCTTCTGTCGGCGCGCAATACAATCTCAGTCGTCGCGTGGGCATCTATGTAGAGCCGGGAGTGTCTTATTACTTCGATGACGGATCTGACATTTGCACCATCCGCAAGGACAATCCATTTAATTTCACATTGCAAGCTGGATTGAGGTTAAGCTATTGATTTCGCATTCACTTGCTCACCTTTCCGGGATTTCTTGCCACGAAGTCTTTCCAATCGCGATATCCCTTTTCCACCGTAGGACGTCCCATTTGGAGATAATGGCAATAGGCTGCTGCCAGTCCGTCCGTGGCATCTAGGAAAGTCGGCATATCATCCTTGCTGAAGTGTAACAAGCGTTGCAACATGTCCGCCACTTGTTCCTTCGATGCTTGCCCGTTTCCGGTGATAGCCATCTTGATTTTCAGTGGCGCGTATTCTGTGATGGGGATATCGCGGCTCAATGCCACAGCCATAGCCACTCCTTGCGCACGTCCCAATTTTAGCATGGATTGCACATTCTTTCCATAAAACGGGGCCTCAATGGCCATTTCGTCTGGCAAGTAACTTTCGATAATGCTTAACACCCGTTCGTGGATATGCCGCAATTTCAAGTAATGATTAGCAAATCGCCGTAAATCGATGATGCCCATGGCCACCATTTCCGGTTTCACGCCCGCCACACGAATTACTCCATATCCCATGATGGTTGTCCCCGGGTCAATACCCAATATGATTTTCTCTTCAACCGGTCGTATCACACAATTACCTCCATCAACGTGGGAAAGCCCACCACTTTGTCCTTAAATATCCTCGTTAATTCCTCGGCCAACTTCACGCCTTGTTCGTGATGCCAACGATGTAGACGTGCCGAGTCTTCAACTTCAAACTGTACCGAGAAACAAGCACTTCCTTCTTCGCGATGGCTTAATATCCGTGCGATGCGTGGCGCGTGCAACGTCCCGTTCTTTTCTACTTCCGGCAGGTAAAATTCTTGCATCCAAATCAAGAAATACTTCTCCTGATCCTCTTCCACATGATAAGTTGTATTAAAAATCAGCATAAACCATTTGTGTTATTTAGGTTGCAAACTTAGCAAATATTCGGATACGAACCCTTTTTTTATGCCTAAAATGAAAAAAATCTCCTCTAAATTTTGCTATTCACAAAAAACATCCTACCTTTGCAACGTCAAAAACAAAACGGGGTATTAGCTCATCTGGCTAGAGCGCGACACTGGCAGTGTCGAGGTGAGCGGTTCGAGTCCGCTATGCTCCACCAAATAACCGCTGACTATCAATTAGTTAGCGGTTTTCTTTTTGGGGGGCAACACGTGTGGGATGCGCCTGCGACACCGTTATTGTTCATTTCGTCAAAGAGCCGCTCCTGCCCGCCGCGCAGGTTGTAGAACTCCGCAATCTCCCAGAAAAGCCAACCAATCTCTTTGCAGATTAGCCGGCTTTTCCGTTGTATCATCAAGCGCCACGAAAGC
>CALUOW010000062.1 GCA_944322365.1 uncultured Bacteroides sp. | reverse complement strand
GACAGAAACAATGAAAATTCAGGCAAGTTCTCAAAAGAAGGGCTAAAAAGTTTCCTCTTTTCCCAAAAATCCGTACCTTTGGGGGATGAATACTTAACAGCTCATTATATTTATGGACAACCCCGTCAAAGAACGCATAGAAAAGCTGCGCGGCATGATGCAGCGCAACGCACTGGCCGCCTTCATCATCCCCAGCACCGACCCGCACATGAGCGAGTATGTAGCCCCGCATTGGCAAGCCCGCGAATGGTTTTCGGGCTTCAACGGTTCGGCCGGCACCCTGGTAGTCACGCCGGACGAAGCCGGATTGTGGACAGACTCGCGCTACTTCCTGCAAGCCGCCGAACAACTGAAAGGTTCGGGCATCGAGCTCTACAAAGACGGATTGCCCGACACGCCGTCCATCGAAGTTTTCCTGCAAACGCATCTCCGTCCGGGCGAAGCCGCAGGCATTGAAGGACAAGTATTTGCCACCTCCTCGGCTTGTGCCTTGCAAAGCGCCTTGAAGACGCGGTCAATCCGTCTGCAAAGCATCGCCTGCCCTTTCCGCGAGATTTGGACGGACAGGCCGCCCCTGCCGGAAGGGAAAGCCTTTGTCCATCCCATGGAATATGCCGGCAGAAGCTGCCACGAGAAACTGGCCGACATCCGCCAACGCATGGAGGAAGCCGGAGCCGAAGCCTTGCTGCTCTCCGCTTTGGACGAGATAGCTTGGACGCTCAACATCCGGGGCAACGACATCCATTGCAATCCGGTGGTGGTCAGTTACCTGCTGATAGAGAAAGAGAAAGCCCGCTTCTTCATCCAGCCAGCCAAGACAGATGCCGAATTGGAAGCCTACCTGGCTGCCAACGGCATAGACATACACCCTTACGAAGAGGTTCAAACCTTCCTTGCCCAAGCATCCTACCCCACCCTTTGGCTGGAAAACGCCAAGACCAACTACGCGCTTAGCCAAGTTGTCCCGCCGACATGCCGCCTCATCGACATGCCTTCGCCCGTCGCCCTGCTGAAAGCCGTGCGCAACGAGGCGGAGATGGCCGGCCTGCGACGCGCCATGCAACGCGACGGGGTGGCTTTGGCCAAATTCTTGAAATGGCTGGAAGAAGCCGTGCCCCAAGGCGGGGAGACGGAAATCAGCGTAGACAAGAAGCTGCACGCCTTCCGCGCCGAACAACCGCTCTACATGGGCGAGAGTTTCGATACCATCGCAGGCTATGGCGCGCACGGCGCCATCGTGCACTATGAGGCTACGCCGGAAACAGACATCCCGCTGAAACCCGAAGGCTTCCTTTTGCTCGATTCGGGCGCCCAGTATCTGGACGGCACCACGGACATCACCCGCACCATTGCCCTCGGCCCGCTGACGCAAGAAGAGAAAGAAGATTATACCCTGATTCTGAAGGGGCACATCGCCTTGGCACAAGCCGTATTCCCCGAAGGCACGCGCGGCGCCCAACTGGACGTGCTGGCCCGTATGCCCATTTGGCAACGCCGCATGAACTACTTGCACGGCACGGGGCACGGCGTGGGACACTTCCTCAACGTGCACGAAGGACCGCAAAGCATCCGCATGAACGAAAATCCGGTGACGCTGAAAGCCGGCATGTTGACCTCTAACGAACCCGGCGTCTACAAAGCAGGCAGCCACGGCATCCGCACGGAAAACCTGATGCTGGCCGTCCCGGCAGGCGAAGGCATGTTCGGCGGTTACCTCCGGTTCGAGACCGTCACCCTCTGCCCCATCGATACCGCAGGCCTCATCCGCGAGATGCTGACCGACGACGAGGCACGCTGGCTGAACGATTACCACCGGACGGTGTACGAGAAACTGGCTCCTGACTTGGACGAAGCCGAACGGGAGTGGCTGAAAAAGAAATGCCAAGCAATCTGAAACCAAACACCAACCACTAACCAACAATGCAGAATCATGGCACTGATAAAATCGGTAAGGGGGTTCACCCCGGAAATAGGTAAGAATTGTTTCCTGGCAGACAACGCCACCTTGGTAGGCGACGTAAAGTTGGGAGACGATTGCAGCGTATGGTTCAACACCGTGTTGCGCGGCGATGTCAACTCCATCCGCATCGGCAACGGGGTGAACATCCAAGACGGAAGCGTGCTGCACACACTCTACGAGAAATCGGTCATCGAGATTGGCGACCATGTATCCATCGGGCACAATGTCACCATCCACGGGGCTGCTATCAAAGATTATGCGCTGATTGGCATGGGAGCCATCGTATTGGATCATGCCGTGGTGGGCGAAGGAGCTATTGTAGCCGCCGGCGCCTTGGTGCTAAGCCACACGGTGATAGAGCCGGGCAGCATCTGGGGAGGCGTGCCGGCCAAGTTCATCAAGAAGGTGGATCCTGAACAAGCCAAGGAACTGAACCAAAAGATAGCGCACAATTATCTGATGTATGCCGGATGGTATAACGCTAAACAAGAGGGACATGAAACAGAACAACTCTAAGAGCCAAGTCATTGTGTCGCTGACCTCGTTTCCGGCAGCCATCCCCTATGCGGCCCGCGCCATCCAATCCATCTTGGACGGCTCCGTCCTTCCGGACAAGGTGGTGCTCTATCTCACATTCGCGCAATTTGGCGACAACGGGATACCACAGGAATTGCAAGAAATGGCCGCCCGCTCTCCCATCTTCGAAATACGAAACTACGACAGGGACATCCGCTCGTATCGGAAACTGATTCCCGCGCTGCAAGATTTCCCGGATGCCGTTATCGTAACCGTGGACGACGACGTGGCCTATCACCGGCACATGCTGCGCGACTTGCTCCGCCTGCACGAACAAATCCCCCATGCCGTATTGGCACACCGCGCCAAGCGCATGAAGCCGGGCAAGCCCTACCGCCAATGGAGCAAATACAGATGGTATGACTTCTTATTCCAACGAATCCATTCGGGCTTTACGAACATTGGCACGGGCGTAGGAGGCATCTTGTATCCGCCCCATTCCTTGAAGCCCGAAATACTGGACGTGGTTCTATTCACCCGCATAGCGCCCACAACGGACGACATTTGGTTCTGGGCAGCGGCAGTGGCCAACGATACCCCCATCGTGCCTGTACCCTTCGGGCACAACAAACCACGTGGCGTGGGGAAACCGCGCGAACTGTCGCTGAAGACCATCAACTTCAAATCGGGGACAGACAAAAATGCCGCCGCGCTGAAGGCCATTGTCGAACAGTTCCCCGGCATCGGCCAACGAATCGGATATAAAAACGAATAGGATATGAACTAAAATAGAAACAAAACATGGATATTGATTTAGTATATCTTTGGGTAAATGGAAACGACCCACAGTGGCAGGCAAAACGCAATGCATGCATAGGGAATGCCGATGAACAATCGGCCGTAAATTGCGATGGACGTTATGCCGACAACGATGAACTGAAATACAGCCTACGATCCGTTGAAAAGTACGCGCCTTGGATTCATCAAATCTTCATTGTAACCGACAATCAAATACCGGCTTGGCTTGATACCGCTAATCCCAAAGTCAAAATCATAGATCATAAAGAAATTATGCCGTCCATCTGCTTGCCTTGTTTCAATTCGGCACTGATAGAGCATTTCTTATACAAAATACCGGGACTTTCGGAGCATTTCCTATATGCCAACGACGACATGTTTGTCAACAGGCCCGTTTCTGCGGATTCTTTTTTTGCCTCGGACGGCCTGCCAATCATCCGACTTAACAGAAGGTTATGCAGAAGATGGACGCTGTTCTTCAAAGAAAAAATATTGGGAAAACCGCTAAGCAACTATGTCCTGACCATAAAAAACTCTGCCGAACTGGTGAAAAAGAAATATGGCATCTACTACGGCGGAAAGACACACCATAACATAGACGCTTACCTGAAAAGTGATTACCAACATGCAGGGGAAGTATTCAAAAAGGAAATTGAAGCAACTTTATCCAACCACGTACGAAGCGCCAACGACATCCAACGGAATATCTATTCCTACGTAGCCTTGGCGGAGAAACGGGGACACCTGCACTACGTCACGCAAAAGACCTCCTTCAGGCTACATATACAAAACGAGCATCATTATAGCAAACTGGAAAGGTACAATCCCTTGCTCTTTTGCATGAACGACTCGCAATATGCCCACGAGAAAGACAGGAAACGTGCCAATGCTTACCTAAGCCAACGCTTCCCCAATAAATCCCGGTTTGAGAAGTAACTTAGGATTCTTTCACATCATTGAGATCGTATTGGTCAAAATAGGCTGATTTCACCGTCCTTTCCGTACCGCTGGCTCTCCCGCGAGCCTGTTTCTCCAGAAACTCCTCGTAGGATCTTACGGCATAATGATTGATACGGATGACATCCTGTTGAGGTTCACGCTCACGAAAATGTTTTTTAATCAAATTGCCATGAGAATCGGCCGCATAGCCGGAAATCCGTGCCGCCTCATGGCAACCTATCATCGTAAAGACACGCCGCGGATTTACAATGCTTTTTACGTGACGATTCAGGGGATGCTCCGGACGGGAGTGATATTTGAACCTCTCCATCATCGTACCATTGGTTTTGGTTTTTGCCCCCCCACTGCCATAAATCAGCCAATTTATTTCTACCGCCGGAAATCCTTCAAACCGGCTCAAGAAAGCGGGAATCGTCTCGTCTTTCAAAGGGACAATAAACTCGTCCAAATCAATAAAAGCCAACCAACGAACGGCCAGGCGGTGTCTTTCCAAACAATCGTCATAAGCCGCCAACTGCCTCCTATATCCCGGCCAGTAGCAATACTCCACCACCCCGGCCTTCACATACGGCGCCAGTATCTCCCGCGTCCCGTCCGTGCTTTCGTTGTCGTAAATGTAGAACTTCTCCACGCCCTGCTTGCGGTGCCACTCTATCCACTCCTCGAAGTAAGGCCCTTCGTTTTTGGCAATGGCGCACACGGCCAGGCAATAGCGCGGCGGCGTATGGTCGTGCTTCAAGCGATACTTCAGTTTCAAGGCATGGATAATCCCATAGCGCAGAATCCCGCGCCATCTGTTGCGGGTCATTTTATGAGGAATCACACCCGCTATTATTTCTGCAAGGACCTTGTTCATAATCGATTGTTTTGTATGAATGGGCGATTAACGCCCGTTTGGCATTATGCTTCAAAACTTGACTTCTCGGGCAAGATATGCTCGAAAGCTGCCTTGATGTTCTCCATCACCTGCGCATAGTGCCGGATGTGCACATTGTCGTTCAGGCAAACCAGCGAGTAGGATTGCTCGTAAATCGCCTTGACGGCTTGCTTGGGCCGAATCATCAAAGGAAACATCTTGGTATCCTTGTAAGTATTGTACGGCTCGAAGTTGCCCCGGCATATTTGCCAAGTGCGGAACAATTCCGGCGTGTAGTCGGTCAAGGCACGGAAGCGGTTGGCCGATGTTTCGGTCAGTTCCTTCTCGGCCACGGCCCACACCTCCTCGAAAGTCGTCTTCAGGTAAGGCTGGGCATTGTGGGGCGTACGCAAGGTGATGAACTTGCCGTAAGGCTTCAGCAAGTAGTTCCAACGCGCCTTCGAGCCATAGCTTTTGTCAAACCATTTGTCGTGGTCGCGCGCCATCACCTCCTTTTTGTCGAAATGGCGGTTAATGATTCTCAAGTTGTTCTTGATGCGCTTGTACCATTGCGACCACGACGGGTTGTAGAGGAAAGCCGCTATGTCGCAAGGAAGGCCGTTCTTGAAGAAACGTTCCTGCCCTATGGCATTGATAAGATAGAAATCGTCGTTGAAATAGACAAAATGTTCGGCCAGGCCGGGAATCTTGTGCAGATAGCGTTCTATCACCACCGAATTATAAGTAGGCAGGAATTGCGCAGGTATATAATCCTTGTGGTTCACCAGATGCAGTTTGGGGTTATGCTCGTCGAGCCATGCCGGTTTCTGTCCGCTGGTGACGAAATGAATCTTCCGCACCCAAGGAGCAAACTTCTCCACGCCACGGAACCAGTATTTCAGGAAACCGTAGTCGCGGAAACGGGCTTCGGATACGCCGTTCTTCGTATTGTCCCCCTTGCCGGAGTACTTGGCAAAATCCGCCTGCCACTTCGGATCGTTCATGTCCACCCACGTGATTACAAAATCTATATCCATATCTATGTGAGAGTTTCTTAAAACAATTATTTTTCCGACGCGCCGTCCGGTGTTTCCAGCTTTTCCGCATGTTTGAAGCGGTTGTGCGTCCATAAATACAATTCCGGCTGGCGCAAGATGGCTTGCTCCAACCGTTTGAAATAAAGGGCTGTCAATTCAAAGTCGGGCAACGTCCGGGGCTGCTCGTGCAGCAGGGAGAACTCCGCTTCGTAGTATCCCCGGCGGGGACGCCGGACATCCAAGTAGAAAACTTCAAAACCGTAATGCTTCGCGATTTTCTCCGTCCCTGTCAGCACGGGCGTCTTGTGATGCAGGAAGGGCAGGAAATGGCGCGACTCCCGTTTCTTGGGCGATTGGTCGGCAATGAAGCCGATGACACAGACCTTGCCCGCGTTCACCATCTCGGTGATGTAGCGGGCTGTCTTGTGCATGTCCACACAGACAGCCCCCATGCGTTCGCGGATATGCAGCATCAGCCGGTCCATCGTGTCGTTGCGCAATTTGTGGTAGATTTGGGCGCCGGTCATTTCCTTCTCCAGCCACAAGGGCATGGAAGAAATCCATTCCCAGTTGCCAAAATGCCCCAAATAAATGGCGACGCATTTCCCCTGCCTGACCTTGGCATTGACTGCTTCGACATTCCTGAACTGCATCCGCCGGCGCAGCTCGTCCGGCGAGATGGTGGCCAACTTGCAGCTTTCGAGCATCATGTCCGCAAAGAAGCGGTAGAATTTCTTTTCCAACTGCTTGATTTCCGGCAGGCCTTTTTCGGGGAAAGACTCGCACAGGTTGCGCCGCACAATCTTCCGGCGGTAGCCCGCCACGTAATACAGCAGATAGAACAAGCCGTCCGAAAGGACATACAACATCCGGAAAGGAATGCAGCCCACCAACCACAGGAAAGAGCGAAGCAGCCGGTACATCATAAGGTTTGGATGGCTTTTTCGATGCGTTTCAGGGTTTCTTCCTTGCCCAGCAGCTCGGTGATGTCGAACATGTGCGGGCCTTTGCACTCGCCCACCACGGCCAGGCGGAAAGCGTTCATCACGTTGCCCATGTGGTAGCCTTTCTCCGTAATCCAGCCTATGACGACGTCTTCGGAAGGTTTGGAGGAGAAGTCCTCGATGTTTCGCAAAACCTCCATCAATTCATTCATAATGCGCGGGGTATCCGCACTCCAACGCTTCTTCACGTCTTTCTCGGCATAAGCCGTGGGGGCTTGGAAGAAGAAGCGGGCCTGATCCCAAATTTCCTTCACGAAATTGACGCGCCCTTTCACCAAGGAAACCACGCGGGTGAGGTAAGCGTCGGTATAGTCCTGCACGTTCACGCCGTGCGCTTCCAGCACGGGTTTGAACAACTGGGCGATTTCTTCATCCGGCTTGCGGAGGATATATTCGTGGTTGAACCAAATGCCTTTCTTGTAGTCGAACTTGGCGCCGGCCTTGCTGCAATGGCTCAGGTTGAAGAGTTGCACCAGCTCGTCCATCGACATGATTTCCTGGTCGTTGCCCGGATTCCAACCCAGCAGGGCGAGGAAGTTGATGACAGCTTCGGGCAAGTAGCCGGCTTCGCGGTAGCCCGAAGAGACGTCGCCTGTCTTGGGGTCGTGCCATTCGAGCGGGAAGACGGGGAAGCCCAGACGGTCGCCGTCGCGCTTGCTCAGCTTGCCGTTGCCTTCGGGCTTCAGCAGCAGGGGCAGGTGGGCAAAGGCGGGCATGGAGTCTTCCCAGCCAAAGGCGCGGTAGAGCAACACATGCAACGGGGCGGACGGAAGCCACTCTTCGCCACGGATGACGTGCGAGATTTCCATCAAGTGGTCGTCCACGATGTTAGCCAAATGATAAGTAGGCAACTCGTCGGCCGACTTGTAGAGGACTTTATCGTCCAATATCGAAGAATTGATGACCACCTCGCCACGAATCAGGTCGTGCACGTGGACATCCTCGTCCGGCTCAATCCGGAAGCGCACCACGTATTGCGTGCCGGAGGCAACCAGCGCGTCCGCCTCTTCTTGGGAGAGGGTGAGCGAATTGCGCATCTGCATACGGGTGGAAGCGTCGTACTGGAAGTTGGGAATTTCCTTGCGCTTGGCGTCCAACTCCTCCGGCGTATCGAAGGCAATGTAAGCCTTGCCGGCATCGAGCAGCACCTGCACATATTTCTTATAAATGTCGCGCCGCTCGGATTGGCGGTAAGGACCGTGCTCGCCGCCGAAGCTGACGCCTTCGTCGAAACGGATGCCCAACCACTTGAACGACTCCAGGATATACTCCTCGGCGCCGGGCACAAAACGGTTGCTGTCCGTGTCTTCGATGCGGAACACCAAATCGCCGCCGTGCTGGCGCGCAAAGAGATAATTATACAAAGCGGTACGCACACCGCCGATATGCAACGCCCCCGTAGGACTGGGCGCGAAACGTACTCTGACCCTTCTTTCTGCCATATTAATTGCGTTTATTTCTTCTTTAATACTTATTTAGGCGGCAAAATTAAGCCTTTTTTTCCACACTATTGATTTTTTTCGTACTTTTCGGCAAAAATTCGACGGATTATGAGCGATTTCAAGATAAAAAAGGACTTCCAGCTGAGAAATTTGCTATACAAAGTTCTCATTTTCATGGCCACAGTGGCCGTTATCGTTTACTTCATGCCGCGCGATGGCAAGTTCAACTATCAATTTGACATCGGCAAGCCATGGAAGTACGGGCAACTCATCGCCGCCTTCGACTTCCCCGTCTACAAAGACGCCGAGGTGGTGGAGCGCGAGCAAGACAGCCTGATGCGCGAGTTCCAACCTTTCTTCAACATCGACCGCAAGGTGGAAGCCGACGCCTTGGGCAGGCTGCAAGCCGACTATCAGAAAAAGTTACGCGCCACGCTGCCGCCCCGCTACTTCCACTTCCTGCAACGCGAATTGGCGGAAATCTACGCCGCCGGCATCCTGCCCACCGAAATGCTGGATTCCCTCCAAACGGACAGCATCCGGAGCGTGATGCTGGTAGACCACAAACTGGCCAGCCAACAATACATCGGCGAACTATTCTCCGTCAAGACCGCCTACCGGCACATCCTGAAGGCCGACACCGTGCACTACCGGCCGGACATCCTGCAAAACGCCGCGCTCAACGACTACCTCTCGCCCAACCTGGCGTATGACCGCCAACGCAGCGACGCGGCGCGCCAAGAGCTGCTGGACAATTACTCATGGGCCAGCGGCATCGTCCTGGCCGGGCAGAAGATTATCGACCGGGGCGAAATTGTCAGCCGCAAAGCCTACAACATCTTGGAGAGCCTGCGCAAGGAATCCATCAAACGCAACGAATCCGTCGGGCAAAAACGCACGATGCTGGCAGGGCAGATTCTCTACGTCAGCATCTTCATGCTTTGCTTCATGCTCTACCTCGACCTCTTCCGCAAGGAATACTACAACCACAAGGGGGGCATGTCGCTGCTCTTTGCGGGCATCACCATCTATTGCGCCGTGACGGGCCTGATGATGTCGCAAGGCTTCCTCAACGTCTACATGCTGCCCTACGCCATGCTGCCTATCATCATCCGCGTCTTCCTCGATTCGCGCACCGCCTTCCTCACGCTGGTCATCACGGTGCTCATCTGTTCGGTCTGCCTGCGCTATCCGCACGAGTTCATCCTGCTGCAATGCGCCGCCGGACTGACAGCCATCTTCAGCCTGAGGGAGCTGTCGCAACGCTCGCAACTCTTCCAGACGGCAGGCGTGGTCACCCTGACGTATGCCGCCACGTTCTTTGCCTTCGAACTGATTACCGAGAACGACCTTTCGAAGATGAACGGCGCGATGTACATCTACTTCGCCATCAACGGCATCCTGCTGCTCTTCACCTACCCGCTGCTGTTCTTGGTGGAGAAAACCTTCGGCTTCACCTCCAACGTGACGCTGGTCGAACTGTCCAACATCAACACCCCGCTGCTACGCCGCATGTCCGAGACGGTGCCCGGCACCTTCCAACACTCCATGCAGGTGGCCAACCTCGCGGCAGCCGCCGCCAACGCCATCGGGGCCAACGCCCAACTGGTACGTACCGGCGCCCTCTACCACGACATCGGCAAGATGGAGCATCCCGTGTTCTTCACCGAAAACCAGTCGGGCGGCGTCAACCCGCACAAGGCGCTGAGCTACGAACAGAGCGCGCAGGTGGTCATCGCCCACGTGACGGACGGCATCAAGCTGGCCGAGAAGTACAACCTGCCCAAGGTCATCAAAGACTTCATCGCCACCCACCACGGCCGCGGCGTGACGAAATACTTCTACATCTCGTGGAAGAACGAACACCCGAACGAAGAGACCGACCCCGCCATCTTCACCTATCCGGGTCCTGACCCCTTCACCAAAGAGCAAGCCATCCTGATGATGGCCGACGCCGTGGAAGCCGCCTCGCGCAGCCTGCCCGAATACACCGAAGAGAGCATTGGGAAACTGGTGGACAAAATCATCGACGGGCAACTGGCCGACGGCTTCTTCAAGAACTGCCCCATCACCTTCAAGGACATCGCCACCGCCAAAAACGTGTTCAAGGAAAAGCTCATCATCATGCACCACACGCGCATCAGCTATCCGGAATTAAAGAAACAAGAATGATTGCCCAAAACTTATAGGAAGAACAACCATGGAAGAAAGACATCAACGCCGCGCCAGCCGCTTCCTGGCCAAGCGAGGCATCGCCCCCCAAGACCTGCGCAGTTTTAGCTTCATGAAGCGACATACCCCTGTGCCCGAACGCCACAGCAGGCTGAACAAGTATGGCCCCGGCCTCCTGACCCTCCATCTGAAAGACGGCACAGACCGACTGCTGACGCTCCACGCGCGCCACCACCCCAGTGCCGTCATACGCTACCTGATGCAACAAGGCGTCCCCATGGACAATATCCAACGCCCCCAGCCCGCCGCATCCGCCGCCACCCAATCCACTGTCACCTACCGCCGTCCCTCGCTCTACTTCTTCTGGCACGCCGTCCTCTGCCTCCTGGCCTTCTGCCTGGGCTTCTGGCAGGCGGGCATCCGAGGCGGCGCCGACGGACTGATCATCTCCCTGCCGCTCTTCGCCCTGGCCATCTACGGGGCCTACATCTTGCAAACGCGCTTCTGCTACCTCAGCCTGGACGAAAAAGGACTGCACGTCCACAGCATGGGGCGCACCGTCACGTTGCCCTACGGCCAAATAGCAAAAGTCAACTTCGACTTCGCCCGCGAGCAGAACTTCACCCACGTCATGGAGTTGCTGGAGCAGGACTACCGTTACCGCCTCTACTACATCGGCCGCGTCCCCCGCACCCTGTTGCCCGAAATCTGCGAACGCCTGCGCCGCGCCGGCATCGACGCCACTTGCAGCCTCAACCCCGACAAACGGCACTACGACGACGTGTACCACGTGTCCTAAGGAAGCAGGAAGGACGAAAAAGGAAGCATAAAGGGCAAAGGAAGAGAAACAGCGAAGCAAAAGTGTGAAAAGTACGGCGGAAAACCCGTCAAAGTACGGCAAAAGGCCTGTCGAAGTACGGAGAAAACTCCATCTGTAGGCTACAGATGCACATCTGCAGGCTACAGATCGGCATCTGTAGGCTAAAGATGTACATCTGCAAGCTAAAGATGAAGCTCAATCCGTATTTCGACAGGCCTTTTGCCGTACTTCAACAGGGTTTCCGCCGTACTTCCGCCAGTTCCTCCAGCAGCCCCGCGCAAGCATCCTCCAGCAAATCCAGCACCAGCTCGAAACCCTCGGCGCCGCCATAATACGGGTCCGGCACAT
>CALUOW010000061.1 GCA_944322365.1 uncultured Bacteroides sp. | reverse complement strand
AGTACACCCTCAGGGATTCGAACCCTGGACCCACTGATTAAGAGTCAGTTGCTCTACCAACTGAGCTAAGAGTGCTTGCCTTTCGTTTATTTCGGGCGCAAAGGTATGGCTTTTATCCGAAATAGTCAAACAATCCAGTCATTTTTTTGCACTGAATGTTTCAAGAGCCTGGTGTTCAGGCCAGTTCATACATCTCAGAAGGAGCCATTCGCTTCAGGGCTGTGAGCTGTACATCTTGGCCTGCAATGATGCCTTGTTCCTTGAGGCGTAATTCGACTGTCTTGACGGCCAGGTCGGGATGATTGTTCTCGCGGCTAAGGTGGCAAAGCCAGATGTGACGCAGTCCGGCAGGGTAGTGCGTAGCTAGGAAGTCGGCCGTGTCGGCATTGGACATATGACCTGTGTTGCTAGTGATGCGCCCCTTCAAGTAGGGAGGATAAGGACCCATACGCAACATTTCGGGGTCATAGTTGGCCTCGATGACGAGATAATTGGCGCGGGCAATGTAGGCAGCAGCTGTGTCAGTGATATGCCCCAAGTCGGTGAGGAAGACGATGGTGCGCCCGTCGGCCTCAATGCAATAGCCCACGTTGTCCGTCCCGTCGTGCGGCACTTCGAAAGATTCGATGCAGAAGTCTTCCAACTGCATGGGGTGTCCTTTCTCCAGCGTGCGGGCCGATGTCGTGAGTTTTTCTGTCATGCAATAGCTGCGACTGATGCCTTTGTGGGTCAGGGCTGTGGCATAGACTGGGATGTGCAAGCGTTCGCCTAGTCCGGCCAAGCCCTTGATGTGGTCGGCATGGTCGTGGGTGATGAAGATGGCACGGATGGTCTCAATGCCGATTCCTACGTCGCGCAGATGCTTCCGTAAGGTACGCGCGGCAACACCGGCATCTATCAAGATGCCGTATCGTTCGGTACCCACGTAGTAACTGTTTCCGCTGCTGCCGCTTGCGAAGCTCATAAATCTTAGTTTCATATCAATAGGGTCAAAAAGAGAGTGCGCCAGAATAGGACGCACTCTCTCAGGAACATAAAAAGGATTATTTATTTCTTCATTCGTAGCACGCGGATGCCTGTCCACGTATTGTTGTTCTTCAGCAACTGTGACAAGGCGAGGTTGGAAGCGACAACCTTGCCCTCGGCAGACGACGCATGAATCAGTGTCAGTTTGCCGTCGGCATAGAAGGCAATGCCCATGTGTGCCACGTCCAAGCCGGGGATGTTGGTGGTAATGGCAATGATATCGCCATTCTTAATCCACGAAAGGCCGTTGTAGGGCAACTTGTCCTTGGGGACGTAGTGGACCACTTGGCCGGAAAGGGCTTGTTCGATTTGTTGCATCTGAGCCACGGTCGTCGGCGAGTTGGCCAATTGCTTGTACTCCTGCGGGTGCTGGCTCATGTAAGATAGTTGCACGGTCTGCGTGTCCGGGCTTTTCTGTGCGGTTACATCCTCCAGGATACCTTGGCGTAAGCCATTGTTGGCCCACTCAGTGAAGTAGTGTAAGCGCGACACGTAGCCATCTATCTGCCCATTTCGGTAACGAATTTGTTGCAACTTTTGGGCAAAGGTGCCTTCGGACACATCGCCATTGACGATGGGGCAGAGCGATTCGGCCAAAACGTATTCCACCAGTGTTGTGCAGTCTACCTCGTCGCAATTCAAGATAAGTTCTTCAGGTCCGTCCAAGTCGAGCGTATGAGCCATATAGGGGGTACCTAGGTACTTGATGGCATTCTTCAACATGATGTCGTCGTCGGCTTCTTGCGCATAAGAGGCGGATGCCATTGCCAATATGCAGGAAGCAATCAAGTAAGTTTGTTTGATAATTCTCATTGTCATTTTCATTTAGAATTTATTTGGTAGTATTATCAGTAAAAATCAATCCATCTCTCAGCCATTTTTCCAGTTCTCCCGTCCATTGGCGCTTGTAAGGGAAATAGTCCCTAAAGCCCCATCCATGTCCTCCTGTCGGATATATATGCAAGGAAGTGGGGATGTGATGGTGATTTAAAGCCATGTAGTAGTCGATGCTGTTTTGGGGGATGACACCTTCGTCGTCAGAAGAAAGTATAATAAAGGCTTGTGGCGTTTGGCCGGTAACTTGTTTCTCTAACGAAAAATGGTCTTCCAATGCCGCTGTAGGATGGGCGCCCAACAAGTTTCTGCGCGAGCCTTCATGGGTAATTCCCGGTTTCATGGAAATGACAGGATAGAAAAGGATCTGAAAATCGGGTCTAGTTTCTTCACTGCTATAAAGCGTTGCCAATGAAGCCGCCAAATGTCCGCCGGCAGATGCTCCCATGATGCCTACGCGATGAGGGTTGATGCCGAGTTCGGCAGCTTTCCGGCGAACAAGACTGATGGCCTGCTCTGCGTCCGACAAAGGCACTTCGCTGTGCCCGTTGGGCATGCGATATTTCAGCACAACATAGGTAATGCCCTGTGTGTTGAACCAAGTAGCCATATCGTGTCCTTCGTGCGACAAGGCAAGCCGTTCATATCCACCGCCTGGACACATAATGATGGCCATACCGTTAGGGCGGGCAGGACGATATATAGTGATGGACGGCTGAGGGATGAAAGCGACTTGCCCTCCTTCTAAATCCTCTTGGGTTCCATTCATCCCATTGTGGGTGGGAGTTCCTTCTGGCCATAAAAGAATTTCGACAGGCGTTTGCGCAGAAAGCAGCATACCACTCATCAGCCATACAAGCACGGCAAGAATGTGTTTCATGTCCGGATTCTTATTTAGTTCTCAAAACAGATTGAATAAAGTAAAGAATCAGCAGACAGTAAGCTACCAAAGCCGCCACTTGCGACCACGTATTGGCCAGCCAAGTTTCGTTGAGCCAGTTGATGCCTCCGAAACGCAAACCTGCGCTGACCACGCCCATCAAGGCTCCGCCGGCAATGAAGCCTGAAGCCAATAGCGTGCCTCGCTCGCCGCGCCGTGTGTTTACGTCTTTGTCATTGCTACGGGTGGTGACGTACCAGTTGATGGCACCGCCCACTAACAGGGGAATATTCAGTTCCAACGGGATGAACATGCCCAGTGCGAAAGCCAAAGCGGGTATGCCGCAGAAATTGAGGATGATGGCCAGCACGGCGCCGATGCCGTAGAGTAGCCAAGGAGCTTCGACCCCGCTCATCAACGGCTCGATGACGGCTGCCATGGCATTGGCTTGCGGAGCGGCCAAGTCGCCGCTGGTGAAACCGTATGTCTTATTTAGGATAATCATCACGCCGCCCACTGTGGCTGCGGATACCAAGGTACCCAGAAACTTCCATGTCTCTTGCTTGGCTGGCGTGGTGCCCAGCCAATAGCCAATCTTCAAGTCGGTGATGAAGCCGCCCGCCATAGACAAGGCCGTGCATACTACGCCGCCCATTACCAAGGCTGCCACCATGCCGCCGGGGCCTTTCAGTCCCACGGCCACCATTACTACGGATGCTAGGATAAGGGTCATCAGCGTCATGCCGGACACGGGGTTTGTACCTACGATGGCAATGGCGTTGGCTGCCACGGTGGTGAAGAGGAAGGCAATGCCAGCCACCAGCAGGATGGCCGTGACAGTGTGCAGCACGTTGCCCTGCATCACGTCGAAGTAGAAGAAGAGGACAACCAATATCAATGTGACGATAGAGCCGATGGCGATGAACTTCATCGATAGGTCTCGTTGCGTGCGCAGCGTCTTGGCCTCCGTGCCGTCTGCCTTCCCTTTCAGCTCCTTGGCAGCCAATCCGATGGCTCCACGAATGATTCCCCACGACTTGATGATACCTAAGATGCCTGCCATGGCGATGCCGCCGATACCTATGCTCTTGGCGTAGTTATTGAAGATGTCTTCGGGGGACATGGCGCCGACAGCTTGCGTGATGTCTGGATTCCACTGGTTCAGCACCAAGTCGCCGCACATCAACGAGAGGCCGGGTACGAGTACCCACCAGACGAAGAGCGAGCCAAAGCAGATGATGGCCGCATATTTCAGGCCGACGATATATCCCAAGCCCAATACGGCAGCTCCTGTATTGACCTTGAACACCAGTTTGGCTTTCTCGGCCAACATCTCGCCCCAACTACAGACGCGGGTGGTGAAGTTCTCGTTCCACAAGCCAAAGGTGGCAGTGACGAAGTCATACAATCCACCCACCAATCCGGCTGCCAACAGGGGCTTGGCCTGATCGCCTCCCTTCTGCCCGGACACCAGTATCTGTGTAGTGGCCGTCGCTTCGGGGAAGGGATACTTGCCGTGCATGTCGCTGACAAAATACTTGCGGAAGGGGATGAGGAACAGGATGCCCAGCACGCCGCCCAGCAGGGAACTGATGAACACTTGGGCAAAGGTGACGGTGACTTCGGCCGGGTACCGCTCTTGGAGAATGTAGAGGGCGGGCAGGGTGAAAATGGCACCTGCCACAATGACACCCGACGAGGCGCCGATGGATTGGATAATGACATTTTCGCCCAAGGAGTTCTTACGTTTGGCTGCTGTCGAGAGGCCCACGGCGATGATGGCGATGGGGATGGCTGCCTCGAACACTTGTCCTACCTTCAAGCCCAAGTAGGCTGCGGCGGCAGAAAAGAGGATGGCCATACAGATGCCCCACAGGACAGACCAAAGGTTGACTTCGGGATAGGTTTTGCCGGGATGCATCAACGGGTTATACACTTCGCCCGGACGCAATTCGCGAAAGGCGTTCTCCGGCAAGCCGGTAATGGGTTCTTCTTCTTTCATGATTATAATAGGTATGATTCTTACGTGGAACTAATAGGTGAGAGCCTACACAGGCTTTTTTTCACTCTTTGGCCGTCATTTCCCCTTCGATGTAGAGGCGGAGCATCTCGGTCTCGGCATTGGTGCGCAGGGTGATGGACTTGCGGAAGTGGCCGGGGTAGCGTCCTGTGCCGTTATAGGTGACAGTCACCGTGCCGGTCTTGCCAGGCAAAATAGGCTCCTGGGTATACTTGGGGACGGTGCAGCCGCACGAGGCTACGGCTTGATGGATGACTAGCGGTGCCTTGCCCACGTTGGTGAAGGTGAAGGTGCAGGTGACTACGGGATTCTCTTCGGAGAAAGTCCCGAAGTTGTGGGTAGTTTTATCAAACTTGATTTCAGCCTTGGCTTGCGCCGATACATAGCCGATGCACAACAAGAGGAGCATCATGCAGAGAAGTGTTTTTTTCATCTTTGTTTCCAGTTTTTATTCAGTGGCGACAAAGATACGCCATTTTCGGTAGAATTGGGGCATCAACGTGCGAAATTGTATTAATTTGCTTGCGTTAATTGCACAACTTGGGCACTTTGCCCGTACCTTTGCAGGACAAAACAGTCCGAGTTGCTTATGAAACACGTTCACACCGCCCAAGATAATTACATCCATCTGACCACGCTGCCCGTGCCAAGGCTGGTGATGTCGTTGGCTGTGCCCACTATCATCAGTATGCTGGTGACTTCCTTTTACAACATGGCCGACACCTATTTCGTAGGTAAGCTCAATACGCAAGCCACGGCGGCAGTAGGCGTGGTGTTCTCGTTTATGACCATTGTCCAGGCCATCGGCTTCTTCTTTGGCCACGGGTCGGGCAATTACATCTCGCGCCGCTTGGGGGCGCAGGATATAGCCAATGCCGAGAAGATGGCAGCCACGGGCTTCTTCCTGGCATTCTTCTTCGGCGTGGCATTGGCCGTGGCGGGGTTGGCATTCCTCACGCCGCTCTCTGTTTTGTTAGGTTCCACGCCCACCATCCTGCCTTATACGGAGCAATACTTGGGTGTTATCCTGCTAGGCGCTCCCTTCATGACAGCCTCGCTGGTGCTGAACAACCAGATGCGTTTCCAAGGAAATGCCGCCTACGCCATGGTGGGCATCGTGTCCGGGGCGGTCATCAACGTGGTTTTGGACCCGATTCTTATATTTACCTGCCACATGGGCATTGCCGGGGCGGCATGGGCTACGGCCATCAGCCAGTTTTGCAGTTTCGTGCTCCTGCTCTTCATGGTCCGCAGGGGCGGCAATATACGCATCCATTACAAGAACTTCACGCCTACGCTTTCCTTTATCAAAGAGATAATCGGCGGAGGCACGCCTTCGTTGGCGCGTCAGGGCTTGGCCAGTGTGTCCACCATGTTACTCAATCTGGCGGCAGGAAGTTATGGCGATGCGGCCATTGCGGGCATGTCCATCGTGTCGCGCATAGGAATGTTCATCAATTCCTTCCTTATAGGCTTCGGACAAGGTTTCCAACCGGTGTGCGGGTTCAACTACGGGGCGAGGCTTTACGGACGGGTACGTCAAGGCTTCTGGTTTTGTGTCAAGGTGGGCTTTTGCTTTCTGCTTGTCTTTGCCTTGGCGTGTTTCGGTTTCGCCGAGGAAGTGGTCGAGCTTTTCCGAGAGGGTGACCCGGCGGTTGTGGCTACGGGGGCGGCGGCTCTTCGTTGGCAATTGGTTACTTATCCGTTCGGGGCGTGGATCATCGTAAGCAACATGATGCTTCAGACCATCCGCAAACCGGTGCGTGCCACCATCCTCTCGTCGGCCCGGCAAGGTTTGTTTTTTGTTCCCCTCATTTTTGTGCTGCCTCACTTCTTCGACTTGCAGGGCGTAGAGATGTGCCAAGCGGTGTCCGACATGCTGACTTTCCTCTTGGCCATCCCCCTGACATGCGGCGTATTGGCAGAAATGAAACGAAAGGAAGCCATGGGGTAAAGGCAAAAGAAAAACTCCCGGGAGTCTAAACGACAGACTCCCGAGAGTAACAACTGCCTTTCCCGCAGGGTCGATCCCGATCCTGCAAGGGCGTCTTTTCAGCGTAAATATTATTTCAAGATTTCAGCAATCTTTGCTTTCAGGTCTTCACCGCGCAAGCCACGTGCCACGATGGTTCCTTCGGCATCGATCAGCATCGTGTGGGGAATGCTGTTGACGGCATAGATTTGCGCGCCTTCGCACTCCCAGTATTTCAAGTCGGACATCTGCGGCCAAGTGATTTTCAGGTCTTTAATGCCTTTCTTCCAAGCCTCTGCGTCACGATCCAACGACACGCCTACGATTTCAAGCCCCTTGCCTTTGTATTCCTTGTAGATTTCCACTACTTCGGGCATCTCTTGGCGGCATGGACCGCACCAGCTTGCCCAGAAGTCTACCAGCACCAGCTTGTTCTTGCCGGCATAGTCGGACAGTTTCACGGCCTTGCCATCGGGGGTCTGCATCTCGAAGTCGGTAAACTTCTGTCCTTCGGCCGTAGCTTTCATCTTGACAGCCTTTTCCTTGATTTTCAGGATAGACTCGTCGGTGTATTGGGCAGGTACCAAAGATACCAGCGAATCCAGTTGGTTGGCATCCAGGTTGTAGTAGGTTTGCTTCAGCAGGTAGGAGCCGACGGCATTGGTGATGTTTCTAGACATATATGCCATCGTGAGGTCTTGTATTTGGTCAGAATACGAGTCAATCTTGGCCCGGTTTTCTTCTATCATGGCTTTGCGCTCTTCTTCGGTCAGCGTAGTGTCCGAGAAGGCTTCAAACAGAGGTTCCATTTGCTTGGTGATGGCCATGATTTCCGTTTGCATCTTGTACAAAGAATCGTTGCTGGCCGTGCCGCCAATCACATTGTTGTCTTTATCGGCAGCCAGCGTAATGTTGATAGTGCCGTTTTCCAAGAAAAATTCGTTGCCACGGGCATCCTCGCTATCCGCATTATAAGTAATGTAGCGGATTTGTGCCGTGTCTTGTGTCCCTTCAAAGGTGAAAGTGCCATTCTTGACGATGGCCGAATCCAGTTTCACCAATTGGCGGCCTTCGGGCTTTTGCAGATACACTACTTCTCCGTCGGCAGCGCCTTCGATGGCGCCGTTGATGGTGTAGCCTTGATTTCCTCCGCTGCAAGCAGCCAGCAAGGCGGCGGAAGCGAATAGATAAGTCAGTTTTTTCATTGTTGTTTTTTTGTTTTGGGGATTGGTTGTTTTTTTAGCGGTGCAAAGGTAAGAATAAAAAATCCTCTCCGGCACTGCACGGGAGAGGATTTTTATGGTCTTAATCCCTATTGGGTGCTGCGTTGTCGCCCGGAGGTTATTCAGCCGGAGCTGCTTCAGCAGCAGGCGCTTCGGTGTTTTCCTCTGTTGCAGGAGCCTCGGCAGCAGCTTTGGCAGCCTCTTCAGCGGCTTTCTTTTCGGCCAATGCTTTGGCTTTTTCCTCATTCACTTTCTTTTCTGCCTCCAAACGTGCCTTGGCTTCGGCCTTCTTGGCTTCTTCGTTCTTGGCTTTCAGGGCTTCCAATCCACTCTGCTTGTTGTTTTTCCAAGCCTGGAATTTGGCTTCTGCCTCTGCTTCGCCGAATGCGCCTTTGGCTACGCCGCCCAGCAGGTGTTTCTTCATATAAACGCCTTCGCGGGACAGGATGTTGCGAACTGTGTCTGTGGGCTGAGCTCCCGTCATCACCCATTTCAGAGCACGGTCAAAGTTCAAATCTACTGTGGCAGGATTGGTATTGGGGTTGTACGTACCAATCTTTTCGATGAATCGACCATCACGTGGTGCTCTCGCGTCAGCAATAACGATGGAGTAGAAAGCATAGCTCTTGCGTCCATGTCTTTGCAATCTGATTTTTGTTGCCATTTACTAGAATAAAATTTAAATTAATGATTTGAATTAGGCTATTAACTCGTAATAGCGGGCGCAAAGATAGTGTTTCTGTTTGGGTTGGCAAAGGATTTCTGATGTTTTTTGATTGCAACCCTGCGTAATCCGGCTTTAATTCAGGGATGGTATCAACGGAAAATGCGTCCAGAGGCGGTATTTGTATCCCAATTTGCTTAATTCGCGTTCCCAAAGCCCGGACACGTCGTCGTCCATCGCGCAGGCAAGGCTTTCATTGCTCACCATCCAAGTGTCGTCTTCTATTTCGTCGTGCAATTGGCCTTGCGCCCACCCGGCATATCCCAAGAAGAAGCGCAACTTGCCTTGCACCTGGTTCCCTTCGGAGACGTAGCGGCAGACAGCGTCGAAATCCCCGTTCAGGTAAAGGTCACCTTTGACAGGCAGGGCGCCTTGTATGCCGGCCAACGTATGCAGGTAGAAGAGGGTATCCATGCTGAGGGGACCTCCACGAAAGATAGGGATATTGGCCCCATGCGCTCCCAGATCTTCGAAAATATCGTTCAAATGCAAGGGCAAGGGTTTGTTCAGCACCAGCCCCATCGTGCCTTCGTCGTTGTGTTCGACCAAGAGGATGACCGACCGGCCGAAACACGGATCGCGCAAGAAGGGTTCCGAGATAAGCACGCTTCCCCGCGCGGGCGTCACGTGGTTGGTCTCTATCCGGAATAAGTCAGGATCCATGTTCGGCTCATTGATTGTCCCCGGCATGGGCGCGGGCGAAGAGTGCCATCCGTTCGTCCAGCATGTCATATTGATGGTCCTGGATGAACGACGTGCAGGCTCTGAGTCCTTGCTGATTGCTTCCGGTAGTATCCAAAGGAAGGGCGCTGACGCCATAATACATCAGTTCGCGCGCCAATTCGCCGCCTGTCATGCCCGGATAGCCGATGGTGAAATAGAAGCCGTCGGCCACGGGTTCGTCCAAATCCAAGCCGTAGACCAAGCGGAAACCATGGCGCAGGAAAATCTCTTTCAGTTTCCGCGCGCGTTCTCCATACACGCTCACCTCGTCGCGGAAATGATAGGTCCCGTCCGAAGCCGCGCGCATCATGGCCGCCAAAGCGTATTGGGCAGAGTGGCTGGTGCCGGACGATAGGGCGTAGAGCACGCGGTGGATGAAGACGGTGCCGAAGGTGCCTCCGCCGTAGCGCGCGTCCAATCCCGGAAAGGCGCGATGGTAGAGCTTGTCCGATATGCACGCCACGCCGATGCGTTGCCCCGCATAACTGAAGGCTTTGGAGCCGGAGATGAGCAGGACGTACTGGTCGGTATAACGCGCCACGGTGGGTTGGTAGGGAGGCTCGAAAGGACGGCCCAAGTCGCGCCGGAAATCCATGGCGAAATAGGCCAAGTCTTCCAATACGACGACGTCATATTTCGTAGCCAAACGCCCGATGGTCTCCAACTCATCCTCTTTGAGGCAAACCCAAGAAGGGTTGTTGGGATTGGAGTAGATGATGGCGGCTATGTTGCCCCGGTCGAGGTAGCTTTCCAACTTGGCGGCCAGCTTGGGACCCCGGAAGTTGTAGACGTCGAAACTTTCATATTTCCGTCCCATCACCACGAGCTGCTGTTTTTGCACCGGAAAGCCGGGGTCGATGAACAACACCGTGTCGCGTTCGGGGCGGCATTGGGTACAGGTCAGGAAGGAGGCGAATGTCCCTTGCATCGACCCGGTGACGGGCACGCAGCCTTCGGGACGGATGTCCACGCCCACGAAAGCACGCACAAAGCGCGACGCCTCTTCCTTCAGCATCCGTTCGCCATTGATGTCGGGATAGAGCGAGGCGACGCCCCGGCGCAAGGCGTCTATCTCGGCTTCCACGCCCACGGCGGAGGGGGGCAGGCCGGGCACGCCCATCTCCATTTTGATAAATTCCACGCCCGATGCGGCCTCGGCTTGGGCAGCTATGGCTTTCACTTCGCGGATGGTGGCCCGGGAAAAGTCTGCAATGCCCAGGTCGCGGATGATTCCGTCTATCAGTTGGCGGTCGATTGGTGTGTTCATTTTCTTGCCGGTTTGGGGACTTTTATTTGATGATGTCCAGTTCCTTGAAGCATTTGGTCAACTTCTCGACGGCATAATCCACCTGCTCCTTGGTGTGGGTGGCCATCAGGGCGACGCGCACGAGGGTGTCTTGCGGCGCGCAAGCGGGCGGAATGACGGGGTTGATGAAGATGCCCTCGTCAAAGGCCAACTTGGTGACGGTGAAGGTCTTGTCCGTATCGCGCACGTAGAGGGGGATGATGGGCGATTCGGTTTCGCCAATCTCGAACCCTGCTTCGCGGAAGCGTTTCAAGGCATAGTTCGTGACGTCCCACAGGCGCTTGATGCGTTCCGGCTCCGTGCGGATGATGTGCAGCGCCTCGCGCGCGGCAGCCGTGGCTGCGGGCGTATTGCTGGCTTGGAAGATGTAGGAACGGGCGTTGTGGCGAAGCCAGTTGATGACTTCCTTGTCTCCGGCCACGAAGCCCCCGATGCTGGCCAGCGATTTGCTGAAGGTGCCCATAATCAAATCCACGTCGTCGGTCACGCCGAAGTGGTCGCACACGCCCCGGCCTTCTTTGCCGAAGACGCCGATGCCGTGGGCCTCGTCCACATAGATGCTGGCATTGTATTTCTTCTTCAGGCGCACGATTTCGGGCAGGTTGGCCAAGTCGCCTTCCATCGAGAATACGCTGTCCACGACGATGAGCTTCACGGCGTCGGGTTCGCATCGTTGGAGTTCCTTCTCCAAGGCTTCCATGTCGTTGTGCTTGTATTTCAGCTGCGTGGCAAACGAAAGACGCCGCCCGTCCACGATGGAGGCATGGTCGCGGTCGTCGCAAATGATGTAGTCGCCCCGGCCTACGAGTTGGGGGATGACTCCTTCGTTGACCGTAAACCCGGTGGAGAAGCACAGGGCTTCGTCTTTGCCCACAAACTCGGCCAGTTCCTTTTCCAACTCCACGTGTATGTCAAGCGTGCCGTTCAGCAGGCGCGATCCGGCGCATCCGGTGCCATACTTGTCCGTGGCGGCTTTGGCGGCTTCGATAATCCGCTTGTCGTATGTCAAGCCCATGTAAGCGTTCGAGCCGAACATCAATACTTTCCTGCCGTCCATCATCACTTCCGTGTCCTGATGGCTGTCGATGGTGCGGAAATAGGGATATACGCCTTTGGCCATAAATTGTTGTGGCACATCGTATTTTGCGAATTTGTCTTGTAATAAGCCCATGAAAAATATCTTTTTACAATAAATATTTATCCAAAATAAATAAGCCGCAAGCCCTTTGCAAAACTTGCATACTTCTTGAAAACAGCGTGCAAAGGTAATAAATAATGTTATTATGCGGCAATACTCCACTGTTTTTTTAACCAATCCCCGCATTTTCCAAGCAAACATGCCGGACAGGGGCACGC
>CALUOW010000060.1 GCA_944322365.1 uncultured Bacteroides sp. | reverse complement strand
CATTAAAAGTTCTGCTCGGCCTCAGCCCGGATCTCGCCCAAATTCTTTTAAGCATGTAAATATTGCTTATATAGGACATTAGCAGTTCGATAGAGAGTGAATGGAGCCATTTTTTTCTTCTTATCCCAAATGCTTTCGCAAAAGTTTTTCTATTTTCCGCAAAAGTGCGATATTTGCACCATGATTGGGATTGGGACTATACTTGATATCTTATGGAAAGGCTTCATCATCGGTGTCATCGTGTCGGCGCCATTGGGGCCGGTCGGGGTATTGTGCATCCAGCGCACGCTGAACAAGGGGCGTTGGTATGGCTTTGTCACCGGCGTGGGAGCTTCGTTGAGCGATATATGCTACGCGTTGCTGACGGGATACGGCATGAGCTTCGTGTTCGACTATGTCAATAAGAACATCTTCTACCTGCAACTGTTCGGAAGCATCCTTCTGCTGGTCTTTGGCATTTATACATTCCGCAGCAACCCCGTAAGGTCGCTCCGCCCGCCATCGGGAAAGAAAGGGACCTACCTGCACAACCTGGTGACGGCCTTCTTCGTCACGCTGTCCAATCCGCTCGTCATTTTCCTCTTCGTAGGCCTGTTCGCCCGCTTCTCGTTCGTAGGCAACGGAGCATTGGTATCCGAGACGGTCACCGGCTACTTGGCCATCATCTTAGGAGCACTGACCTGGTGGTTCAGCATCACGTATTTCGTCAACAAGGTGCGCAAGCAATTCAACTTGCGGGGCATTTGGATACTAAACCGCGTCATCGGGAGCATCGTGGTCATCGTCTCCCTCCTGGGGCTGGCCTTCACGTTGATGGGGGAATCGCTTTATTAGTTATAACCGGAAGTTATGAAGATAGCACAAAGACTGAAAGAAAAGAACATCGCCGAATACCTTATATATATGTGGCAAGTGGAGGATTTGCTCCGTGCCCATGATTGCGACATAGACAAGGTCAAAGCAAACATCATATCCCGATTCCCCGAAGCAGAGCAGCCGGCATTGGAAGAATGGTATGCCAACCTGGCGGAAATGATGCGCACGGAAGGCGTGGCGGAGAAGGGGCATCTGCAAATCAACCGCAACGTCGTCCTCGAACTGACCGACCTGCACGCCCGCCTGCTGGCCTCCACCCGATACCCCTTCTACAATGCGGCCTACTTCAAAGCCTTGCCCTTCATCGTAGAGCTGCGCCAAAAGAACGGGCATAAGGAAGAACCGGAGCTGGAGACATGCTTCGAAGCCCTGTATGGCGTATTGCTGCTTCGTCTGCAAAAGAAAGACATCAGCCCGGCCACCACAAAGGCGATGGAGAGCATCAGCAGCTTCATCTCCCTGCTGGCCAATTATTATGGAAAAGACCAAAAAGGCGAACTCAAACTAGACGACTGAATATGAATGTATTGATAACCGGTGCCAACGGCCAACTGGGCAACGAGATGCGTGTGCTGTCCGCCAAGCATGCAGGACATGCCTATTTCTTCACCGACGTGCAAGAACTGGACATCTGCGACGAGCAAGGCGTCCATGCTTACGTCAGGGATAACCGCATCGACCTCATCGTAAACTGCGCTGCCTATACCGCCGTGGACAAAGCCGAGGATAATCCCGATTTGTGCGACCGCCTGAACCACTTGGCTCCCGCCTACCTGGCCGATGCAGCCGAAGCCTGCGGGGCAACCCTAGTGCACATCTCTACGGATTACGTGTTCGACGGCACGGCACATGTCCCTTATACGGAAGACATCGCTCCGTGCCCCAACTCCGTCTACGGCATCACCAAGCGGGCCGGCGAACAGGAAGTGCTGAAACGCTGCCCGCGCGCCATGATTATCCGCACAGCCTGGCTCTACTCCGAATACGGCAACAACTTCGTGAAAACCATGATCCGCCTAGGACGCGAACGAGACACGTTGGGCGTAGTGTTCGACCAAATAGGCACACCCACCTATGCCGGCGACCTGGCGCAAGCCATCTTCGAGGCTATCGGGCACGGCATCGTGCCCGGCATCTACCACTTCAGCAACGAAGGCGTCTGCTCGTGGTACGACTTCGCCCTAGCCATCCACCGACTGGCCGGCATTGACACATGCCAGGTATCGCCCCTGCATACAGACGAGTATCCCGCCAAGGCCCCACGCCCACACTATTCCGTGCTGGACAAGACGAAAATAAAAAAGACTTTCGGCATAAAAATACCTCATTGGGAAACAAGCCTTGCCGAGTGTGTGAAACAACTGAATGAAAACTGAACTTTATAAAGACATATATGGCCAATCAAGAAATAGAAAGAAGAAGAACTTTCGCCATCATTGCCCACCCGGATGCGGGTAAAACATCGCTCACCGAAAAACTTCTGCTCTTCGGCGGACAAATACAAGTGGCAGGAGCGGTGAAGAGCAACAAAATCAAGAAAACCGCCACGTCCGACTGGATGGACATCGAGAAGCAACGCGGCATATCGGTAACCACCTCGGTGATGGAGTTCGACTATCACGGATACAAAATCAACATCCTCGACACACCCGGCCACCAGGACTTTGCCGAAGACACCTACCGCACGCTGACTGCCGTGGACAGCGTCATTATCGTGGTGGACGGCGCCAAGGGTGTAGAGACGCAGACACGCAAACTGATGGAAGTGTGCCGCATGAGGAATACGCCTGTCATAATCTTTGTCAATAAGATGGACCGCGAAGCCAAAGACCCCTTCGACCTGCTGGACGAACTGGAAGAAGAACTGCACATCAAAGTGCGCCCCCTGACATGGCCCATCGAAAGCGGCGTGCGCTTCAAAGGCGTATATAATATCTATGAACATAACCTCAACCTCTTCCAACCCTCCAAACAGGTGGTGACCGAAAAGGTGGAAGTAGACATCCACACCGAAGAACTGGACAACCGCATCGGCAAGGAACTGGCCGACCGTCTGCGTAGTGAACTAGAGTTGATAGAAGGCGTTTACCCCGACTTCAACGTCGAAGATTACTTGGCCGGACATCTGGCTCCCGTATTCTTCGGCTCGGCGTTGAACAACTTCGGTGTGGAAGAGCTATTGAACACCTTTGTCGAGATTGCTCCCAGCCCGCGCCCCGTCAAAGCCGAAGAACGCGAAGTAATGCCCGAAGAACCTAAGTTCACCGGCTTCATCTTCAAGATAACGGCCAACATCGACCCCAACCACCGCTCATGCGTAGCTTTCTGCAAGATCTGTTCGGGCAAGTTTGTGCGCAACGCCCCTTACTACCACGTGCGCCACGACAAGACCCTGCGCTTCTCCAGCCCCACGCAATTCATGGCCCAGCGCAAGACCACCATCGACGAGGCTTGGGCAGGCGACATCATCGGCTTGCCGGACAACGGCACGTTCAAGATTGGAGACACCTTGACCGAAGGCGAGCACCTGCACTTCCGGGGACTTCCCAGCTTCTCGCCGGAGATGTTCAAATACATTGAGAATGCCGACCCCATGAAACAAAAACAACTGGCCAAAGGCATTGACCAACTGATGGACGAAGGTGTGGCGCAGCTGTTTGTCAACCAATTCAACGGACGCAAGATCATCGGCACCGTTGGTCAACTCCAATTCGAGGTTATCCAGTACCGTCTGCTCAACGAATACAACGCTTCCTGTCGTTGGGAGCCCCTCAGCCTCTACAAAGCCTGTTGGATTGAGAGCGACGACCCCGCCGAATTGGAAGCCTTCAAAAAGCGCAAGTATCAATACATGGCCCACGACCGCGAAGGACGCGATGTCTTCTTAGCGGACAGCAGCTACGTACTACAAATGGCGCAGATGGACTTCAAGCACATCAAATTCCACTTCACAAGCGAATTTTGATCGGGCAAAAGCCCTCCATCGTTGTCCGCGATGTGGCGCGGAGGCAGACCGGAAATATTCAAAACTCCAATGGAAAATGTCAGCCGTTTGAAGTTTTTTCTATAACTTTGCTGCCCTAAAGATAAAAACGAAAGCATTATGTCCGAATTGGCTCCTCTTATTTCCGACCTTGCCCTCATCCTTATCTGTGCGGGCATCATGACGCTTGTGTTCAAGAAGCTGAAGCAACCCCTTGTGTTAGGCTATATCGTGGCAGGTTTCCTGGCCAGCCCCCACATGCCTTTCACGCCCTCGGTGTCCGAAGAGGCCAGCATGAAAGTGTGGGCGGACATCGGCGTCATCTTCCTGCTTTTTGCCTTGGGCTTGGAGTTCAGCTTTAAAAAGATTGTCAAGGTGGGAGGGCCGGCAGTAATCGCGGCATGTACCATAATCTTCTGCATGATTTTGCTGGGCGTGGGAGTGGGGTCAGCCTTCGGATGGGGCAAGATGGATAGCCTTTTCCTAGGGGGCATGATAGCCATGTCGTCCACTACTATCATATATAAGGCTTTTGATGACCTGGGCCTGCGCAAGAAGCAATTCACAGGGCTTGTGCTGAGCGTGCTCATCCTGGAGGATATTTTGGCCATCGTCCTGATGGTGATGCTGAGCACCATGGCCGTTCGCCACAACTTCGAGGGCGGGCAAATGCTGGAGAGCGTGGCCAAACTGATGTTTTTCCTCATCCTGTGGTTCGTAGTAGGCATCTACCTTATCCCCCTGTTATTGAAAAAGTGCCGCCAACTGATGAGCGACGAGACGTTGCTCATCGTGGCTTTGGCTTTGTGCTTCGGCATGGTAGTGCTGGCGGCCCAGACCGGTTTCTCGGCAGCCTTCGGCGCTTTCATCATGGGGTCCATCTTGGCTGAGACGGTGGAGGCGGAACATATCGAGCGGCTGGTGACGCCTGTCAAGGATTTGTTTGGCGCCATCTTCTTCACCTCGGTGGGCATGATGGTGGATCCGGCCATGATTGTGGAGTATGCCTGGCCCATCGTAATCATCACATTGGCAGTCATCGTGGGACAAGCCACTTTTGGCACGCTGGGCGTCGTCTTAGCCGGCCAACCGCTGAAGACAGCCATGCAATGCGGCTTCAGTTTAACACAGATAGGCGAGTTTGCTTTCATCATTGCTTCATTGGGCGTATCGTTAGGCGTGACAGGGCACTTCCTTTATCCTATCGTCGTAGCCGTGTCTGTCATCACCACCTTCTTGACTCCCTATATGATCCGCCTGGCCGAACCGGCTTCCAACTACGTAGATGCCCACCTGCCACGACGTTGGAAGGAGTTGTTGGCACGCTATGCCACGGGCACGCGCCCCGTCAATCACGACAGCCTTTGGCGCAAACTCATCATGGCCATGTTGCGCTTCACCATCGTCTACTCCATTGTATGCGTGGCCATCATAGCCTTGTCCTTCCGCTTCTTGGTGCCTTTGTGCCGTGCAAATCTTCCGGACGTATGGGGGCCGTTGGTGGCCGCAGGCATCACCATTTTGTGCTTGGCACCCTTTCTGCGTGCCATCATGATCAAGAAAAATCATTCTGCAGAGTTCACCACCTTGTGGGAAGGCGACCGTGCCAACCGCGCGCCATTGGTAGCTACCATCGTGCTCCGCGTGTTGTTGGCCGTAGGATTCCTGATGTTTGTCCTCACGGGATTATTCAAGGCATCTGTCGGGGTGGTGCTGGGCATTGCTTTCCTGTTGGTGCTGCTGATGATAGTATCCCGCCAACTCAAGAAGCAATCTATCCTGATAGAGCGCACCTTCTTCCAAAACCTGCGTTCGCGCGACATCCGTGCCGAGTATCTGGGCGAGAAGAAACCGCAATATGCCGGACGCCTCCTCTCGAAAGATCTGCACCTGGCCGATTACACCATCCCTGGCGAAGCCGTTTGGGCGGGACATACATTAGCAGAGTTGAATTTAGGCAAAAAATACGGGGTGCACGTAGTATCTATCCTGCGGGGCAAGAAGCGACTGAATATTCCGGGGGCAGGCGTGCGCATCTTCCCTGAAGACAAAATCCAAGTGATAGGCACCGATGCCGAACTAGGAGCTTTTGGCGAAGCTATGGCTCAAGCGTGCACCTTGGATGCAGACGTAGTGGAAAAAAGCGAAACCATCCTCCGCCAATTCCGCATCGAAGCCGATTCGCCCTTCTTGGGACTGAGCATCAGGGAGTCTGGCATCCGCGACAAGTATCATTGCCTGGTGGTAGGAGTAGAGCGTGAGGAAAACGTGCTTCGCGCGCCCGATCCCAACGAACCTTTCCTGGAAGGAGACATGGTGTGGATTGTGGGCGAAAGCACAGATGTGCACCGCTTGGCAGGAGCAGACGATTTGATGGCCGATAACTGACCATCCGGAAACTGCCCCACCCCGGACAAATGCCTTTGACACGCCGAGACAAAGGCAACGACACGCCGTGGCAAAGGCAAGCACAAGTCGAGAACGTGTCAAGGCTTCGGGTGCGGCAACAAATCGTTTTGCACATTCGTCATCGCCCCCCACATGCTATACCGGGCTTCGGGATTCAACTCCTCCAACCGATGCAGGATGTCCTTAATGGCGGCGCGCCCGGAGTCATGCTCATAAGGACAACGCTCCAACTGGCCGGGCCAACCACGCAAAACCGACAACTGTGCAATGTCTTCCTCATGCACCAGGCAGAGGGGGCGGATGATGGACAAAGGGAACTTCTTCATCCGAAGCAAGGGAGGCATGGTCGAGAATGCGCCTTGGTAAGTGAGGTTCATCAGCATCGTCTCTAGGATATCGTCCATGTGATGCCCCAGCGCAATCTTGTTGCATCCCGCCTCTTGAGCCAAAGTAAAGAGAGCTTTGCGCCGATTCCACGAACAGAGGAAGCAAGGAGACTTGCGGGTGTCGCCCGTAGCGTCGAACGTGGCCTCTGCCACGCGGAAAGGAATGCCCAGCCCTTGGCAAAAAGCAGCCAAGAACCCCGTATCCGTACGGTATCCGATGTTGGTCATGGCCACGTGGACAGCCATCACCTCAAAACGGGGTTTCCACACACGGGCACGGCGGGCCAGCAACTCGGTCAACGCCAACGAATCCTTTCCCCCTGACAAGCCTATAAGGATGCGGTCTCCTTCGTCAATCAATCCGTAGTCCGTCACCCCCTTTTGGAAACGGCGTTGGAGGCGCGCCATGAGTTTCTTTTCATCTGGTTGGTTCATTCGATTCATCATTTTCGCTTGCAAAAATACACCAAAATCCGCCATCAAGAAGAATTTAACCGGAAATCCTTCGCTTATTCACGGAAAATCCATATATTTGGCTCGTAAACTTATGAATGTGCAATGATTAAAAAAATAATCTTACATACCGTCTTTTTGCTCTGCGCCATTATCCCGGCACATGCCCAAACCTTGGCCGAAGCCCGGAAACTCTATGAACAAGGCGAATACGCCCAAGCCAAACCCGTGTTTCAACGCTACGTCCGCCAAGCGCCAAACAATGGCAATTACAACCTGTGGTATGGCGTATGTTGCCTCCAGACAGGCGAGGCCGAAGAAGCAGTGCCCCACCTCGAAAAAGCCGTCAAAAGGCGCGTGCCCAGCGGACAGCTTTGGCTGGGGCAAGCCTACGACAAGACATATCGCTATGAAGACGCCATCAGCACTTGCGAAGATTATATTGCAGACCTCAAACGCCGGCGCAGGAGCACGGAAGAAGCCGATTCGCTCCTCGCCCTCTTCCGCACCCACCTGAGGATGCTGAAAGGCGTGGAGCGCGTATGCGTCATAGACAGTTTCGTGGTGGACAAAAAGCATTTCCTCTACGCCTATTGCCTCAGCCCGCAAGCAGGCAAGCTGATGTCTTATGCCGATTACTTTCCCCATTCGGAGAAAACCGGCACAACAGTCTTCGAAAACGAATTAGGCAATAAGCTCCTTTATAGCGAAGCCACGGCAGAAGGCAAACAACGCCTCCTATCTTCCACCCGCCTGCTGGACGACTGGACACCGGGCGCCAGCCTGCAAGGCCATTTCCCCGACACGCTGGACATAGCCTACCCCTACCTCATGTCCGATGGTATCACCCTCTACTATGCCTCCGAAGGTCCTGAGTCCCTAGGCGGATTGGACATTTTCGTCACCCGCTACAACACCCAGACAGATGCTTATCTCCGCCCGGACAACATCGGCATGCCCTTCAACTCTCCCTACAATGATTATATGTATGTGGTGGACGAATACGCCAACCTCGGATGGTTTGCATCGGACAGGCATCAACCCGCAGATTCGGTGTGCATCTACGTTTTCATCCCCAATGCCTCGAAAGAAGTGTACAGCTACGAACAGATGGACACCGGGCAACTTCGCGCACTGGCTTCCCTAACCAACCTGCATGACACTTGGACTCATCCGGAAACGGTGGACAAGGCCCTCGGACGTTTGAATGAAATAAGAAATGAAGAGAGGCAGGAAGTCAATGCCCCCAAGCACGCCTTCGAGTTCATCGTGGACGACCGACGCGCCTATCATCAGGAAAACGATTTCCGTTCTCCACAAGCCTTGGCGCTCTTCCGCCAATACCTGCAAACGCGCGAAACCTTTATGGGGCAATGCAAAAAGTTAGACGAACTCCGCGCGCGCTACGCCCAATCCACGGCGGACGAGCGTGCTTCGATGGCGCCCGCTATCCTGGATTTGGAGAAACGCCTTCTCCAACTGGAGAGCGACACCAAACGCCTGGCCAAGGAAGTGCGCAAGGCCGAACTGGCTCCTTAAGTACTAAAATCTCAATTATCGGTTATCATTGGCTTTTTATAAATTTCTAATTCATATGGACATCCTCCTTATCATCCTTCTCATTTTGGCTGCCGTGGTGCTCTTTCTCGTAGAGCTTTTCGTGGTGCCGGGCATTAGTTTGGCAGGCATCCTGGCAGGCGTATGCGCCGTGTTGGGCAACTATTACGCTTTCGCCCACGTGGGCACCGGGGCGGGCTTCCTCACCTTGGCGATTACCGCTGTGGCCAGTATCGGCAGCCTTGTCTGGTTCATGCGCTCCAAAACGCTGGACAGGCTCTCGCTCAAGACCGACATCACAGGACAAGTCGACCGCTCGGCCGAAGAAAGCATCCGCCCGGGCGACACGGGCATTACGACTACCCGCCTGGCCCTCATCGGCCATGCAGACATCAAGGGACACATCGTGGAGGTGAAATCCACCGACGGCTTCTTGGACGAAAAGACACCCATAGTCGTGATTCGCATCACAGACGGCACCATCTTCGTGGGCAAAAAAGAATTGGAATCATAAGGAATTCGGATACAATGCTTAATTTTTAACTTATAATATTTTATTCAATGGAAATCTATCTGATTGCGTTTATTGTGGTGGGCGGGCTCATCTTCCTGGCTCTTTTCTTCCACTACGTGCCCTTCTTCCTGTGGCTGTCGGCCAAGGTATCGGGCGTCAACATCTCATTGATGCAGCTCTTCTTGATGCGCATCCGCAAAGTGCCGCCCTACGTCATCGTGCCCGGCCTCATCGAGGCGCACAAGGCGGGGTTGAGCAACATCACCCGCGACGAACTGGAAGCACACTACTTGGCCGGAGGACACGTGGAAAAGGTGGTGCACGCCTTGGTATCCGCCTCGAAGGCACGCATTGAATTGCCCTTCCAGATGGCCACCGCCATCGACCTGGCCGGACGCGACGTGTTCGAAGCCGTGCAGATGTCCGTCAACCCCAAGGTGATAGACACGCCCCCGGTGACCGCCGTGGCCAAGGACGGCATCCAGCTCATTGCCAAAGCCCGCGTGACGGTGCGCGCCAACATCCGCCAGTTGGTGGGAGGCGCGGGCGAGGACACCGTACTGGCCCGCGTGGGCGAAGGCATCGTCTCCAGCATCGGCTCGTCGGAGAGCCACAAGCAAGTGCTGGAAAATCCCGACTCCATCTCCAAGCTCGTGCTCCGCAAGGGACTTGACGCCGGCACCGCCTTCGAGATACTCTCCATCGACATCGCCGACATCGACATAGGCAAGAACATCGGCGCCGCCTTGCAGATGGACCAAGCCAACGCGGACAAGAACATCGCCCAAGCCAAGGCCGAAGAGCGTCGCGCCATGGCCGTAGCCACCGAACAGGAGATGAAGGCCAAGGCACAGGAAGCCCGCGCCAAGGTGATAGAAGCCGAAGCCGAAGTGCCCAAAGCCATGGCCGAAGCCTTCCGCAGCGGAAACCTGGGCATCATGGATTACTATCGCATGAAGAACATCGAGGCCGACACCACCATGCGCGAGACCATCGCGCGGCCTGCGCCCGGAAGCGGAACGACGCCTTCGGGGAAATAATCCCGCATAGGTAAACATTCCGTACATACACGGAAGCCTTTCCCTCGGTAGCTACCAAGGGGATGCCGAGGTAGCTACCTTGGCGCCGTCTTAGTAGCTACCAAGGGAGGGTCGAGGTAGCTACTAAGGCATTGCCAAGGTAGCGAGGTCTTATAATCGACTGAGCATCAGGAAATTGCGATATGCGTCAAACGCCAGCGGCAGCCTTTCGCAATAGTAATATCTTTAAACATCAAAAGGCATTATTCATGAAGAAAACCTTCGCTCCCTCCGAGCTTATCATCAACGAAGACGGTTCCGTATTCCACCTCCACGTGCGCCCCGAATGGCTGGCCGGCAAGGTCATCCTCGTGGGCGACCCCGGACGGGTAGACCTCGTGGCACGCCACTTCACGGAGAAGGAATGCGACGTGCAGAGCCGTGAGTTTCATACTGTCACCGGCACCTACAAGGGCAAACGCATTACCGTAGTCAGCACCGGCATCGGGTGCGACAACATCGACATCGTACTGAACGAGCTGGACGCCCTGGCCAACATCGACTTCCAAACACGCCGGGAGCGCGACACCCTGCGCCGGCTCCAGTTGGTGCGCATCGGCACGTGCGGCGGCCTTCAGCCTTACACGCCCGTAGGCGCCTTCATCTGCTCGCAAGTGTCCATCGGATTGGACGGCCTGCTCAACTTCTACGCCGGACGAAACGCCGTGTGCGACCTCCCCTTGGAGCGCGCCTTCCTGAACCACATGGGCTGGACGGGCAACCTCTGCGCCCCGGCTCCCTACGCCATCCATGCCGATGAAGAAATGGTGGAGCGCATCGCCCGCCAAGACATGGCGCGGGGCATCACCATCGCCGCCGGAGGCTTCTTCGGGCCGCAAGGACGCGAACTTCGTGTTCCCTTGGCCGACCCGCGCCAAAACGAGAAAGTAGAAACGTTCGAGTGGAAAGAACTGCGCGTCACTAACTTCGAGATGGAAAGTTCAGCCTTGGCCGGCCTCTCCCGCCTCATGGGGCATCAAGCCACCACCGTGTGCATGGTCATTGCCAACCGCCGCTCGCACGAAGCCAATACGGGCTATAAGAACTCGATTGACACACTCATCGAAACCGTGCTGGACAGGATATGAAAGAAGCCTTCTACATCTTCCTGGCCGGAGGCGCGGGAAGCGTGCTGCGCTATGGCGTACAACTCCTGATGCACGAACGCATCCACCCTTACCACTTCCCGTGGGCCACGCTCACGGCCAACGTGGCGGGGTGTTTCTTCATCGGTCTCTTCTACGCCCTCTCCGCCCGCTTCCACCTATCAGCCGAAGTGCGCCTGCTGCTCACCACCGGCCTGTGCGGAGGCTTCACCACCTTCTCCACCTTCTGCAACGAGAACCTTGCCCTCCTGCGCCAAGGCTATACGGGTACGTTCGCGCTCTACACGGGACTGAGCCTCGCATTAGGCATCTGTGCCGTATGGGCGGGGAGCACGCTTCTAATGAAAAACGGATAATGGATAATAATAAAGATATGGAACCCTCTTTCATCCAATCCCCTACCCTCGGCAAGGCCGAACGATACCGCGCCTTCCTGCCCCAACTGGCCGCCCTGCTGGAGGGCGAGACAGACCTGATAGCCTGCCTGGCCAATACCTGCGCCGCCCTGCGCGAAGCTTTCGGCTTCTTCTGGGCAGGTTTTTATCTGGTAAAGAATGACGAACTGGTACTCGGCCCCTTCCAAGGAAGCGTGGCGTGCTACCGCATCAAGAAAGGACGGGGCGTATGCGGAACGGCATGGGCAGAACGCCGCACCCTCGTAGTGCCCGATGTAGACCAATTCCCCGGACACATCGCATGCAGTTCCCTCTCCCGTTCGGAAATCGTGGTGCCAATGATAGTAGGGAATGAAGTGAAAGGCGTACTCGACATAGACAGCGATTGCTTAAACGCATTTGATGAAACAGACCGTGAGGCTTTAGAAAAAATAGTTACACTATTAATGCAAACACTTTATCAGAAATGAACAATCCAGATACCATTTGCGCCATAGCCACCGCACAAGGAGGAGCCATCGGGCTGATTCGTGTGTCCGGTCCGGACGCCATCGCATTCACCGACCGCATCTTCACCCCCGTTGGCTCTTCTGCACCGTTGACGCAACGCAAGCCCTATACCCT
>CALUOW010000059.1 GCA_944322365.1 uncultured Bacteroides sp. | reverse complement strand
AAAGCAAAAAATCAGAAAATTATTTTGAATTTAGGAAATTAGTTCTTTACTTTGCAGCCTGAATTGTGCCCCGAAGCGCCCTGAATTGCGATGTTTGGAGGAGCGAAGCGGACGGGCAATAACAACCTGAAAGAGTATCAAATTTTATATTATTAACAATTTAAACAAAGATTGACTTATGGAAAAGAAAGAAATGTATGTGGCTCCGGAGGTGGAAATCCTCGAGGTGAGCGTGGAAAAGGGATTCGCCTTCAGCAACGAGGATGCGCCGGGCGAAGAGCTTTAAGCGGTTTTTTTGTAGAAATGACGTTTAATCAAGTAATTACTAATTAAATCAACAAAAATGAGAACAAAACACATTTTAACAGCTTTGGCATTGCCGGCTTTATTCGCTGCATGTACGGCAGACGAATTTGAAACTGCGAACCAAAATGCCGGTTTGCAGGAAGAGCGTGCCAAGGTGGCTGAGAATTTCACCCTGCTGACCAGCGGCATACAGACTCGCTATGCTGTAGAAGGCGGCGCAGGCATTTCGTTCAACTTTGAAAAGGGCGACCAGATTGGCGCGGCTATCATCGACCAGTACGACCCGACAGCTGAGAAGCCCGAAGACTTCACGGTGATTTATTCGTTGGCCGGGAACAATCCGTTTGAGTTCCAAGGCAACGACGAATGGAAGTCGAACACCCAGCTGGGTATCGGTCACTACCTCTTTGTGTATCCTTATAACGTGAGCGACAACAACCGCGCTGCTGTGGCTTACGAACTGCCGGTTATCCAGGAGTTGGGCGAAGGAGCCGAGGGCTTGAATGCTGCCATCGAGAAGGGTAACAAGGCCGTGGCTGCTGCTGTGCTGCACGAAGGCGAAGAATCTGTGGACATCAGCCTGAAGAACCTTTTCACTTATCCGAAGTTGACAATTAACTTCGACAACGGAGAAGATGTGACAACAGTTTCGCAAATTGTCTTGAAGGCTGACAATGTAAAAAGTACTTTCACTGTGAAAGGAGGCTTCGACCACAAAGTAGTATCGGCTCTGTTTAATTTGGATGAAGAAAAGGGTGATGCTACATTTGATGGCAGAGACTTCTATAAACAAGACAAGACTACTAAAAAGTATTCTATTGATTGGAATTTGGTAAACACTGAAGACTTCTTGCTGCAAGAAGGAAGTGCGGGTGCTGGTTACAATCCCTTTAAGGAAGGACGCACCAGCGACTATATTATCGTAAAGTTCCCCGAAGGCACAAAAGTTAAGCCGGCTGCTAACACAGACAACAAGTATGTGGAGGCTCGCATCATGATGCCGAGTATCGAGGAATTTAAGGACAATGATGATGAACACAACTACACTTTGTATGTATACACGGACAACGGTGTTTACAGCACGGCGTTTGAGCCTAGTTCTTTCTCGTTCAGCGATAGAACGGACAAAGATAAGATTGCTGCTGCCTTGGCTCGTAGTGCTTCCAATGGCTTGACTTTGAGAGCTCTGAATACAACGGATAACAAGAAAGGCGATGCCGGTACCATCGTTACTACCCTGGCTGACTGGAATGACTTGGTAGACCGTTTCGGCGACACGAAGCAAAACCAAAAGATTATCATCGTTGGTGATGACTTCGCTTTCGACGGTGCTGAGGACATCGAGTGGCCGGAAACTTGCACGTTCACTATCACTACTGACGTGAAGGTTAAAGGCAACGTGGAAATGAAGAACGTGAATGTAGACGGTACAATTAACGTTGAAAAAGGCGCTACTTTGACTGTAAACAATACGTTGAGTGCTGAAAAGAAAGTAACGTTTGGTGAAGACTTGAATGCTGAAACCGTTGAAGTGAATACGGTAATCAAGAACGAAGGTACTGTTGTAATCGCTGCTGAATACGACAAGGCTGCGTTCGAGGATAACAATAAGGTAAAAGACTACTACGTTGGTGTCAACGCTATCGAGAACAAGGGTACTTTGATTGTGAACAAGGAAGCTAAGGCTGAGTTCGCTCTGACTAACGTTCAGAAGGCCGTAGTGACTAACAATGGTGAAGTAAAACTGGGCAACTACATGGATTTGGCTGATGGCAAGAACAAAGCCGGCAACAACGGTACCATCAACAACAACGGTACACTGCGTACAGGTGACTTCACGAACGTTGCGCCTGAAATCGAAAATGAAGGCAAGGAAAACGAAGTGATCAAGAACATGCCTGTTATCAACAACGCAAAAGGCGCTAGAATGGTGGCTGAAGGCGAGTTCGTTAACAACGCTACGTTGGTGAACGAGGGTACGCTGGCTTGCTTGAACACAACGACTGGTTCTATCACTAATGAACGTACTTTGGATTCTAAGAAAGGCGCTGTAACATACATCACGGACAACAACGGTAAGGTGATCGTTTACGAAGCTAAACCGTTGACAGTGACTATTAACGGCGTAAAAGACGGTCAAGACAGTGGTGCTGGTATCATTGAATACGAAACTTCTGCCAAGTCCGAGGACTTCAAGGAATCTTTGGTTAACAGTGTAATTGCTTCCAGCGATTTGACTATTGCAGATGGAACCATCAGCATGTTGACTTTCAAAGGCGATGCTACTCTGACGCTGGCTAAACCTGCCGGAACTTCCACGAAGGAAGGCGTTATCAACGGCTTAACCATCGAGGAAGGAAACGTAGTGTTGGCTTCTGATGTAACGGTAAGCACTCTGATTATTAAGGAGGAAGGTTCGCTGAACGTTCCGAGTAATATCACGATGACGTACAGTGGTGAAGATGCTACGCATTTCAACAACGAAGGTTTGATCTTGGTAGGTGGTACGTTCTCTGCTACAAATGTTGATGTTACCGAAGGTGGTGATGTACAAAACAATGGTGGAAAGATTGAGTGGGCACCCTCTGCTGACAAGCAAAACGAGACTGCTTACAACAATGCTCTGAAAGCCATGGTTGAAAAGTGGATGTTGACGTCGACAATTGATACTTGGGAAAAAGTAAATAACATCAAGAAAACGACTGGTTGGACAAGCGCAGGTTGGTCTGAGTTGGCGGATGCTGCGAGAGTGGCATACAACACTTGGAAAAAAGCTGGTATAGAGGATGTGGCAACTTTCGAAACAAATATCCTGCTTGCTGATGAAACAACCCACACTATGATTGACAAAATCATCAGTGACTATAAGACTGCCAGCTATACCAACGTTTTGAAAACCTTCAATGCTAAGTATCCTGACAATTCTTGGTTGAAAACTAACACATCTGCTTCTGATGGTGAGTACAGTACGTTCTTGAAAAAAACAAGTACTGCTGAAATGAGTGAAATAGTTAATGAAAGTAAGAGTGTAACAAAGATGGTAGATGCTTTTGCAACCGTTGCTAAAAATATCACTTTGAGTGAAGTTAAAGCTTCTGCTGGAACAGATGCTACGGAAGTAGAAAACAAGGCTGTGTATCTGACACTGCAAAGCGGTATCAATGGAACTGTTGTCGATGAAAATCCTTCTATGATTCCTGCCTATTCTTACATTGGCATATACAAAGGTGCTGAAGAATACGATGTAATGTCTGATCTGAAGAGCTTGAAAACAACATTGGCAGATGTTGATGACTTGAAAGATGTCTTGAAAAACTCTTATGCCAATTTGGTTGAAGTTCAGAAAGCTGTTTCTAAGCTGTATGAACTGTCTCAAAGCGATGACTTGTTCGTAAGCACTAAGATTAAAGCTACGTGCATTGACGAAAAAGCTACGAACGTAATGAACTGGAAGTTCACTGACAAACAGATTTCTACTCTGAATACAAAAGTAACTGAGTAAATAAATAAATTGAATCCCCGCCCTGCCCGACAGCGGCGGGGATTCTTTCCTTTAAAAAAATGGAAACCATGAATGAGTATTTATTGAATTTTGATCTGCACGGATCAGAACCTGCAGATTATGAGAAGTTAGAGAATTTGTTGAGAGGGATTTTTGATTATGTTGTTGACCTGAGAGAAGATTCTGCATTTATATTAAGAACAGAGCTCGAAACATCCGGAGAGGTACTGAGAAAAATAATGTGGAAAATGTTGAGAGTGAATCTGGATTGGAATGCCGATTTGATTGTGACAAAGATGGAAAGAGGGGAAGAAGCTAATGGGAATACTCAGAACTTTCGGATGCTAATAGATGCCGGGATAGAAAAGGAAACGCCATGAAGAGACTGCCACCTTTAGTTTACGAAGAATACGCCGATTTCGCAGTAGATATCCTCCAAAGCAAAATCTTTAGAGGTAGTGGAGACTTTCTCCTTCGGACAGACGAAGATGGGAAAGTCTTTTCTTTTTCCGGCGGGCGCATGTGGGAAGACCCTTATGACCTGACGGGGATGGAGTGTTTGGAGCGGTATTGGGGAGAAATGGAATGGGAAGGGCAAAGCGATGTCCTTGCCAAGCTGTATATCAGTGGCGAAGAGCCGGACAAAGGATGGATGGAGTTGTGGCGAAAGGAATGAAATGTTTGGAAAAAACTTCGCAATCCTGCTACAAAGACCTCCCAACCCACCGGAAAAAAACTCTCAAAGTACGGATAAGCTCCATCTACAGATGTCCATCTTTAGTCTGCAGAAGAAATTTGATCCATACTTCGACTTCTCCCGAAGGAGTTTCTATCAATAAACAAGCGGAGGCGCGACGAATCGCGCCTCCGCTTGTTTATATTCCCGTCAGAAAAACGTATCTTTGCCGCAGTTTGGAGCAAGGGGTCACTCGCTGACAATGCCGCAGCGGACGAGGGTCTCGGCCCAACGGCGGACATCGGCTTCGGCTTGCTCCTGGCTGATGCCGAAACGCCCGGTGAGCACGGCGGCTCCGTCGGCAATGGTGAAGTCTTTGCCACTGAGGGCGTTCCACAGCAACAGGGCGGTGGAGTTGAGGGATATGACCTTGGTCATGTCGGCTTGGGATTTTCCCTGCTCGACGATCAGGTTTTCGCCGGCAATCTGGCGTACCTTGTAGTTGTCTTTGATGCGCATGATGTTCTAGCTTTAAAATTAGAATGGCGCAAATATAGGCATTTTTGACAGAACAACGAAAAAGCACAGCATATATATGACAGAGATTCAACAACAGTTTTTGGCTCTCCTTCGGGCGGGCTTGTGGGGGACAAAGCCGGACGAGGCGTTGTTCGGCCCCGAAACGGACTGGGCGGGACTGCTGGCGGCGGCCAAAAAGCAGTCGGTGCCGGCGGTGGCATTGGACGGCGTCCAGCTGCTGCCCGAAGGCTTGCGCCCCCCGAAGGCGATGTATTTGCAGTGGTGCGCCCTGGCCTTGCACACCGAAGAGCAGCATGAACTCTTGAACCGGGAGATTGGCCATCTGCTGGCTTTGCTTCGCGGGCAGGGCATCGAGCCGGTGCTGGTGAAGGGGCAAGCCGTGGCGCAGAGCTACCGCCACCCCGAACACCGGCGTTGCGGGGACATCGACCTGTATATCGGCCCGGAGGACTATGAGCAGGCCAATGCGCTGCTGCGTCCGGAGGCCACGTCGGAAGAGGAAGAGATTTTCAAACACGCCTGCCTGCACTGGCACGGGGTGATTGTGGAGAACCACCGCATCCTCATCAGCCTGAGCCGCCCGTTGGCCGACCACCGGCTGCAACGCCTGGTGGCTGCGTGGGGCAGGGACAAAGCCGCGTGCCCGGAGTTGGAAGTGGGAGGAAACAGCGTGCGCGTGCCGCCGACGGCCTTCCACACGGCCTACGTGCTGACCCATGCGGCGTTGCACTTCCTGAACGAAGGCATCGGGATGCGGCAAGTCTGCGACTGGGCTTGCCTGCTGGGCACGCTCCGGACGGAGGAAGAGCGGCGGGAAGTGGCGCGGTTGCTGGCCGACTTCGGGTTGACGCGGGCGGCGCGCATCTTCGGGGCGTTGCTGGTCAAGTATTTGGGAGTGCCGGCAGAGCGGCTGCCCGTGGCCTGCAGAGAGAGAGACCGGGAAAAGGCGGATTGGCTGCTGGACGACATTTGGGCGGGCGGCAACTTCGGCATCGGCCAACACCGGAAGCGTCCGCGCGGCTACTGGGCCGGCAAGTGGTATACCATCCGGCGCGTCAGCAAGCGGTGTTGGCAGATGCGGGCTTTGGCGCCGGGCGAAGCCTTCTGGTATCCCATCATGGTGGCGGCGCACTCGGCGCAGATGCAGTGGAAGCGGCTGAAAGGGAGGTGAGCGGTCAATACTTCGCCACCCTTTTCAGGAACGCCAGCAGCCAGCGGCGCAAGGGCCGGAGCCGGTACCACCAACGGGCGCGGCGCAACCAGCGGGCGTCCGTGCAATCCTGCACCGTGCCGTCGGCGTGGTGGATGCGGCTCAGCAGGCCGATGATTTCGTCGCGCCGGACGCGCTCGATGCGTGCCAGGTTGCCGTCGCCCAGCATGAGGCAGTCGTCTCCCTCGCGGCCGATGTAGCGGTGGATCATATACTTGCCCTCCCATTGGTAGAAGGGGCAGCACCAGGCGGGCAGCTCGCCGTCGGGCGGGCAGGGGACAATCTCCACCGTGTCTTTGCCGCTGCGGATGAAGGGGTACATGCTGTCGCCGGTGATTTGTATTTTCACCGTCTCGCCGCGGGCCAAGGCTTGCGCGGCCTCTTCCAAGAACCGGTTGGGCAGGGTTATCCTTCGCATAAGCCGAAAATTGTGGAGCAAGACAAACGGGCCGCCGCCTCGTCGGGCAGGCAAGCCAGGTGATAGACGGGCACGCTGCCCAGCAAGGCGTCGAGCACGCGGCTGATGTGGTCATAGAGCGTGTCGTCGTAAGCAAAGTCCGGGGGGCAAGACGGATGCAGGGCGGCATAGGCGCGGGGGATGTTCAGGCGTTCCATCTTATTGTAGGGCGCTTGCGAGAGGCGCACGCAGGCAGCCAAGGGGTAACGCTCGGTCTTGTAGCAAGGCGTCTTGCCGCTCCAAGGGCTGCCGTAGGCGTAAGGCACGCCGTCGTGTATACGGATAATGGGACTGTCGTCGTTCAGGAGGGTCGTGCCGGGGATGTATTCGCGCCAAAGGCGGGTGTGCGTGCTTTTGCCCGTGCCGCTTTCGCCCAAGAAGAGGACGGCCTTGCCTTGATAGACCAGCACGCTGGTGTGGATGGCCACCGCATCGTGCGGCGCTATGCCGATGCCGAAAGCAATCCAGCAGGTGAAGCGCAACAGGCGCGGGTCCAAATCCCGGCTCAGGCAGAAGAGGTTCGTCCCTTGGCGGTTCCACATCCGGATGCCCCGCCCGTCGGCGTAGTCCGAAGCAAAGCAATAACCGCCGTCGTAGCGGCCAAAGCGGCTGGTCACGTCGTCCACCGTGCTGCCGTACATTTGCTGCACCAAAGCCGGCGCTTCGTCCGTAGTGGCCACCAGGCGAATCAGCGGCTCGTCGCCTTCGCGGTTGTCCGTGGCAAACACCTTGAATCCTTGCAAGGCGCCCATGGCCTTTACCAATGCTTCGCCTTCGGCCCGCAGGCGGAAGCCGGCTATCAGATAATCTTGTTCGTTCTTCATCCTATATTCCTATATATATAAGTAAGGGTTAAAAAATGAATGATAATTTATCTTTGAGGAGTTAAGAAGTTAAGAGGTTAAGGAGTCAAGCCGATACTTCGCGTATGCGGCTGATTAACCCACTATTGGCTTAACTTCGGACGAAGCGATAACTCCTTGACTTCTTAACTCCTAAATTCCTCATGGTTACTTGCTACATTCTATTCGTCTTGGTTCATCCTTCGTTCACGGCGATGTTCCCCGTCTCCAAGTCGAACACGCGGTTGCACACCTTGAGCGACGACTCGCGATGGGCGATGATGATCATCGTCAGTTCGCGGTAGCGGCCCGACAAAGTCCGCAACGCTTCGTTGATTTCCTGCTCCGTGCGGCTGTCCAAGGCAGAGGTGGCTTCGTCGAAGAACAACACCTCCGCTTCCTTGTAGAGGGCGCGGGCAATGCCGATGCGTTGCTTCTGCCCGCCGGACAAGCGGCTGCCATATTCGCCCAGCGGCGTGTCCAAGCCTTGGGGCAGGGCGTCGGCCCATTCCTTCAGTTGCACTTGCTCCAGCACGTGCGCCACCTTGTCGCGGTCGGGCGGCAGATGGCCCAACGCCACGTTGTCGGCCAGCGAACCTTCGATGATGAATATCTCTTGGGGAACATAGCCCACCAGCTTATGCCATGCGTTGCGGTTGCCGGCGGTCAGCTCGCGGCCGTCGATGCAAATGCGGCCTCCGGTGGGCGGGAAGAAACCCAGCAATAGGTTGAACAGCGTGGACTTGCCCGAACCGCTGGCGCCCCGCACCCCGATGCGTTCGCCCCGACGGATTTCGAGGTTCAAGCCGTGGAACAACAAGCTGCCGTCCGGAAAGGCAAAGCCCAAGTTCTCCAGGCGGATGCTCCGCTCGAAGGTAAAAGCCTGGGGGGCGTTTCCGGTTTCTTCCGGATTCGGGTCGGCAATGCCGTCGGCCACCACGGCAATGGAGTGCGAAGCGTTCTGCAACGTCGCCCAACTGTTCAGGATGCCGCGCATGGCGGGAATCAGACGGAAGGCGGCCACGGCAAACACGCCGCTCATGATGCCCACGTCGCCCCGGCCCACGCCCACCAGCAAGGCAATGCCCGCCACGATGGCGGCTTCGGAAAGGAATTGGGGGAACAACTGGTAACGCTCCATCCGCAGGCGGCTGTGGACAATGGCGTCCATGCCTTGGTCGAACGACCGGGCCGACGAGCCGAACGATTGGGCAATCTCTATCTCGGCATAGCCACGGAAGGCTTCGACCACCGTGCGCGACTGCTTCCGCCGGGCTTCCAACTCTTCCCGGCCAAAGGCGCGCAGGCGTTTGCGGACCAGCAACACATAGACGACGGCCAACGGAATGAGCACGGCGCATAGCAGCAGGCCGGCCAACGGCTCCCACAGCACCAGCGCGCTGATCATCAGCAGCACCAAGACGGCCTCGCCGCCGATGCGGAACAACGGCGCCACGACGCACAGGCAGAACGTGTAGCAGATGTAATTGACCTCATAGCCCAGTTGCACGCTGCTCTTGCTCTTGAGGAACAGCAGCCCCCGCCGGTAGTAGTTGATGAACATCCGACGGCTGAAGTCGCGGTAGATGCGCATCCGGAAGCGGCTCTCCACCCGCGCCAACCAGGCCACCAAGCCGTTTTTGACAATGACGAACAGCAACACCCCGCCGCAGAGCAACAACATCGTCGGGCGGCTGCTGCCGGGCTTCAGCACCGCCAGCAACAAAGGTATCAGCGCCGCCACGCCGGCAAAGTCCAGCATGGCCCGCACCAGCACCGCCAGGGCAATCCATACGCTGCGCCGCCGTTCGCGCTTGGGCAGCAATCCGAATATTTCCTTAATCATCCGCTATCGTGGCTTGGTTGGGTCTTTAAAGTAAGAAAGGAATTGAACCATCCGACTCAATTCCTTTCCATTCGCAGCTATGTTGTTCTTCAAAAGCGCGGAAAGACAGGGATTCGAACCCTGGGAACAGTTGCCCGTTCACCGCATTTCGAGTGCGGCCCGATCGACCACTCCGGCATCTTTCCTTGCGAATTGCGCTGCAAAGGTAGTTTCTTTTATGATAACTTGTATATGTTTGGACGTTTTTTTTGCCCGAAGACGCATTTTTTGCTCCAACGGGGCGCACACTGGAGGGAAAATCCCTATATTTGTCCCGAACTATTAAAACCATACGATTATGAAGAAAGTATTCTGCATTCTGACAATGGCCGTTTGCTGCCTGTTCATGGCAACCACCTCGGCCCAGGCCCAATTCCTCAAGTGGGGTATCAAAGGCGGTGTGAACATGTCCAAGATTGACTTTGACGACTACAAGGACAAGATGGGCGGCTTCTTCATCGGTCCGATGGCCGAGGCAACCATCCCCATCATCGGCTTGGGCGTGGACGCTGCCCTGCTGTTCTCGCAGAAGGGCGTCAAATCCGACATCGACGGACTGAAACAAAACGGGCTGGACATCCCCATCAACTTGAAATACACCATCGGCTTGGGCAGCACTTTGGGTATCTTTGTGGCAGCCGGCCCGGACTTCTTCTTCGACTTCAAAAGCAACAAAGACGGCTACGAACGCAAGAAGACGCAAGTGGGCGTCAACATCGGCGCAGGCCTGAAGCTCGTCCAGCACTTGCAAATCGGCGTGAACTACAACATCCCCGTCGGCGACCACTTCACTTGGAAGGAAGCCACGCAAGCCGTCCGCAAGGGCAAAGACAAGACGTGGCAGATTTCATTGGCATACCTATTCTAAATGGACAAATTCGTCGACATCCTCCTTCCCCTCCCCCTGGCCTCCTGCTTCACCTACGCCCTGCCTGACGCTTTGGCGGACGAGGTGCAGACAGGGTGCCGCGTGGTGGTGCCTTTCGGGCCGAAGAAATTCTACACCGGCATCGTGCGCAACATTCATGCCCTCCGCCCCGAAGGCTACGAGGTGAAGGAGGTGTTGACCGTGCTCGACGCGCATCCCATCCTGCTGCCCGCCCAATTCAAGTTTTGGGAATGGTTGGCCGATTATTACCTCTGCACGCAGGGCGACGTCTACAAGGCCGCCTTGCCGTCGGGCTTGAAGTTGGAAAGTGAAACCGTGGTGGCGCTGAACCCGTACTTTGAAGCGGCGGCCCCTTTGCCCGAACGCGAGCAACGCCTCCTCGACCTCCTGGCCGACGAACCCGAACAAACCGTCACCGCGTTGGAGAAAGCCAGCGGGCAGAAGAACGTCCTCCCCGTCGTCAAGGCCTTGCTGGAGCGCGAAGCCATCTTCGTGAAGGAGGAACTGAAACGCGTCTACAAGCCCAAGACCGAAACCCGCGTCCGCCTGGCTCCCGACGCGCGGAACGAACATCGCCTGCACATCTTTTTCGACGAACTGCAACGCCGCGCCCCCAAGCAACTGGACTTGCTGATGAAATACCTGGAAATCTCCGGCCTGCTGGCCGGGGAAGAACGCCCCGTGCCCAAGCGCGACTTGCTGAAGCAGGCCCAAGCCACGCCTTCCGTCTTCAACGGCCTGGTAGAGCGCGGCGTCTTCCAAACCTACCAAGCCGAAGTGGGCCGCCTGGACGCCCGCCTGGCTGCCGGGACATTGGCGGCGCCCAACCCTCTCTCGCCCGCCCAGCAGCAAGCGCACGACGCCATCCTCGACGCTTTCCGCACGCGGGACGTCTGCCTGCTCTACGGCGTCACGTCCAGCGGGAAGACCGAAATCTACATCCACCTCATCCAGGAAATGCTGGAGCAAGGCCGCCAAGCGCTCTACCTCCTGCCCGAAATAGCCCTGACCACCCAGATTACCGATCGGCTGAAGCGCGTCTTCGGCGCCCGGCTGGGCATTTACCACTCCAAGTTCCCCGATGCCGAACGGGTGGAAATCTGGCAACGCCAACTCTCGGACCATCCCTACGACGTCATCCTGGGCGTGCGCTCGTCCATCTTCCTGCCTTTCCAACGCTTGGGCCTGGTGATTGTGGACGAAGAGCACGAGGCCACCTACAAGCAACAGGACCCCGCCCCGCGCTACCATGCCCGCAACGCCGCCATCGTCCTGGCCGCCATGTCCGGCGCCAAGACCTTGCTGGGGACAGCCACGCCCAGCCTGGAAACCTGGCACAACGCCCAGGCCGGCAAGTATGCCCGCGTGGACCTGACCGAACGCCACCGCGCCGTCTGCCTGCCGGAAATCATACCCGTCGACATCAGCGAACTGACGCGCAAGAAACGCATGAACGGCCATTTCTCGCCCCTCCTTGTCCAATGCATCCGCCAGGCTTTGCAGCGCAAGGAGCAAGTCATTCTCTTCCAAAACCGGCGCGGCTTCGCCCCCATGCTGGAGTGCCACACGTGCGGCTGGGTGCCCAAGTGCCAGAACTGCGACGTCAGCATGACCTACCACAAGGTCCTCAACTCGCTGACCTGCCACTATTGCGGCTTCGTCCGCCCCCTCCCCATCTATTGTCCCGCGTGCAACAGCACCGACCTGCGCCACCGGGGCTTCGGCACCGAAAAAGTCGAGGACGAGGTACGCACCCTCTTTCCCGAAGCGCGCGTAGTCCGCATGGACTTGGACACCGCCCGCACGCGCACGGCCTACGAACGCATCATTGCCGACTTCCAGGAAGGGCGCACGGACATCCTCATCGGCACGCAGATGGTCTCCAAGGGACTGGACTTCGACCGCGTCAGCGTCGTCGGCATCCTCAACGCCGATACCTTGCTGAACTATCCCGACTTCCGCGCCTACGAACGTGCCTTCCAACTGATGGCGCAAGTGGCAGGCCGGGCCGGACGGCGCGACACCCGCGGGCGGGTCATCCTGCAAACCAGGAGCGTCGGCCACCCCCTCATCGCCCAAGTCATTGCCAACGACTACGAAGGCATGGCCGACGCCCAACTGGCCGAGCGGCAAACCTTCCGCTACCCGCCCTACTACCGCCTCATCTACGTCTACCTGAAGCATCGCGACGAATATGTGCTCGATCACATGGCGTGGGAGATGGCCGAGCGTCTCCGCGCCCTCTTCGCCTCGCGCGTCCTAGGGCCGGACAAGCCGCCCGTGGCCCGCATCCAAACCCTCTTCATCCGCAAAATCGTCCTGAAGGTAGAGCTTCATGCCCCCGTGGCCCGCGTCCGCCAACT
>CALUOW010000058.1 GCA_944322365.1 uncultured Bacteroides sp. | reverse complement strand
TCGCTGTGCGCAAAAATAATGGTTTTTCGGAGAATAACAAGGATTATAGAGGTTGTTTTAAATGAAAGAGCCGTGTTTCCCGTCAAGTATAAACGCGCGGAACATCCTCGCGTATTTGTTTTTTCTTTATCTTTGCGGCACGAAACTAAAGATTAACAAAACATATAGCAATGCTTACCATCAAACAAATCACCGAGAACACCGATGCCGTAGTGCGCGGTCTCGAAAAGAAACACTTCAAGAACGCCCAGGAGACCATCGAACAGGTCTTGGCGTTGAACAACAAACGCAAGAGCACGCAAGCCGTGCTGGACAGCAACCTAGCCGAAGTGAACGCCACTTCGAAGGCCATCGGCCAACTGATGAAGGAAGGCAAGAAAGACGAGGCCGAAGCCGCCAAAGCCCGCGTCGCCTCGCTGAAAGAAACCAACAAATCGCTGCAAGCCGAGATGGACCAGGCCGCCCAAGACCTGCAACAGTTGCTCTACACCATCCCCAACGTCCCCTACGACGAAGTGCCCGAAGGCAACGGCGCCGAAGATAACCTCGTCGTCAAGATGGGCGGCATGGAGACGCCCCTGCCCAAGGACGCCCTGCCCCACTGGGAACTGGCCAAGAAGTATGACATCATCGACTTCGACCTGGGCGTGAAGATAACCGGCGCGGGCTTCCCCGTCTACAAGGGCAAGGGTGCCAGACTGCAACGCGCCCTCATCAACTTCTTCCTCGACGAGGCACGCGCCTCCGGCTACCTGGAAGTGATGCCCCCCACGGTGGTCAACGCCGCTTCGGGCTACGGCACCGGCCAGCTGCCCGACAAGGAAGGCCAGATGTACCACTGCGAGGTGGACGACCTCTACCTCATCCCCACCGCCGAGGTGCCCGTGACGAACATCTACCGCGATGTCATCCTGGACGAGAAGGACCTCCCCATCAAGAACTGCGCCTACACCGAATGCTTCCGCCGCGAGGCCGGCTCGTATGGCAAGGACGTGCGCGGCCTGAACCGCCTGCACGAGTTCAGCAAGGTAGAGCTGGTGCGCATCGACAAGCCCGAACACAGCCGCCAGAGCCACCAGGAGATGCTGGACCACGTGGAAGGCCTGCTCCAGAAGCTCGAACTGCCCTACCGCATCCTGCGCCTCTGCGGCGGCGACATCAGCTTCACCGCCGCCATCTGCTACGACTTCGAGGTCTACAGCGAGGCCCAGAAGCGTTGGCTGGAGGTCAGCTCCGTCTCCAACTTCGACACCTACCAGGCCAACCGCCTGCACTGCCGCTACCGCAATGCCGACAAGAAAATAGAGTTGTGCCACACGCTGAACGGCTCGGCCCTCGCCCTGCCGCGCATCGTGGCCGCCCTGCTGGAGAACAACCAGACGCCCGAAGGCATCCGCATCCCCAAGGCGCTGGTGCCCTACTGCGGGTTCGAGATGATTGATTAATCAGCTGCAAATGACAAGTGACGGGCTGCAAGCGACGGGTATGCCCAAACCCGCAGCTTGTAGCCCGCCGTTTGTTAAGAGGCCCCAACAGAGCCAATCGCCTGCTCGTCCAAAGGATTATGAAACGCAACTATATACTTTATTGTACCAATGGTTTTGTATAATTACTGGTTTATCCAAACACAAAAAGCGCATCCAACAGATGCGCTTTAATTAGGGTTTGCACTTTTCAGTAGTACAGTTACTGTCCCGTTACAAAATCGTTGGTACTTTCCTTTTTCCAAAACAAGAACTCTTTTCCTCCCTTATCCCTTTCAAACCTTACGAGAAACTCATTCACCACATCCGTTTCATAAATAGTCACAATCCCCGACACCAATTCTATTTCTTTAATCAGTTTGCAATCCCTTTCGAGATACGACATGACTTCACCCCATATCTCACTGTCATAATCCGCAGTATAGGAAATATCGTTATTGCCGTAGTATTCTTTGAGAATGTCACGGAGTTCAGAGTTTCCTATCTTGTCGGAAGTACATGAGGATATGGGGTGGAGTTCTACGGATTCAGTAAGTGAGTAACGCTTCATATTCTATCAGTTTGAATTGATAGAATATGTATAGCCTTAACTAACATAAACAGGAATTATAATCGAATATTGCTTATCTGCAATATAAGCTTTAGCCGTACAAGATAAAATTTGTTGCGAAGTAGGTTTTCTTACACGAGTAACATCTATACTATTTCCTCTTACCATAGCTGAAGCATAAGTTGAATTGCTTAATGTACATGATAACGATGTAAGTGATGTTTGTGTAGGATTTCCATAATTTGTACCATTCCATTGTGTTTGTTTCCAAGCTGTAATTTCTACATTCTGTGATATTTTTCCATCATACAGGTTTACCAAATCAGAATACTGCAAATAATAGCGGTAACTTAATACACCTGCATTTTGGGTAACATTTGTAGTAACAGTCTTTTGTGATTCATTTTGTTTAATTACACATTGTCCTTTTTTAGTAGAATTAGTGGTATTATTCTTTAGAGCTTTTATGCGTAAAGTTTTGTTGTCAACTTTCGTAAAGCTAAAGTCAGAAGTACCTGATTGTAGTGCAAAATTCCAACTAAGTTCTTCATATTCACCCGTGCTTTCGTTATTCACAATCTTATATTTTCGTGAAACAACAATTAAATCTTTAGTTTCTCCACTTGCAGAAAGAGTCAGACGTTCTGTTGTAGCAAAACTATACTCCCAAGTCACATAAGAGATATCCGCTTCCTGCACCAACTGATTGTCTTTGTAATTTCCCGATATTTCAAATCCTGCCGCAACAATCTGTGCTTTTGTTGGACATTGGTTCAGGTTCGTTCCGCTAAATGCACCTGATTTTAATGAATTACAAAAAGTTTTGGTTGCTATTTTACCCATATTATTTCTTTTTTATTGTTAGATAGTGTATTATACAGAAGCCGAACTTTCCAAATTTCACAAAATCAAGAAAAATGCACGTTCTAATGATTTTTTAACATTTGAAATGCAAATTCCGCACAGTTGCGAGTATAATTCTCAAAACAAATAAATCGAGAATTAACTATGGCAACATTCCACTCATTACTTCAGATGATGGATACGCTGCATACCGAAGAGGATTGCAGGGTATATCTGGAGAATATGCGCTGGAATGGAAAGCCGATTTGTCCGCATTGCGGTTCTATCTCTGAACACCACTACAAACTGACCCAAAACGGAGAGTTCAAAGGGCTGTACAAGTGCAAGGACTGCCGTTGCAGATTTACCGTAAGGCAAGGAACGATGTTTGAGGGTTCAAATTTGCCACTCAAAAAGTGGTTCTATGCGATTTACCTGTTCCTCTCGCACAAGAAAGGCATAAGCAGTTGCCAGTTGGCGAAAGATATTCAGGTGACACAGAAAACCGCATGGTTCATGCTACACCGCATCCGTCACAATGTGAGGGATGATGATGCGCACTTTGATGATATGACACAGATGGATGAAACCTATATGGGTGGCAAAACACGCCATCACGGAAAAGGAACACAAGGACGCTCCTTAAAGGACAAGACACCGATATTCGGCATGGTTTCTGACGGTCTTGTGTATGCACAAGTAGTTCCGAATGTCCAAAGAAAAACGTTGTTTCCCATCATTGAGGAGAAAGTACGCAAAGGCTCAACCGTCATAACGGACGACCTGAATGTCTATGACACCTTGTATGAGAACTACGAACACAAGACCGTTCCGCACGGCAGGCACATTTATGCGGTAGACGGTTATCACACGAACTCAATAGAGGGATTTTGGAGTCATATTAAACGAGGTATAAAGGGTATTTACCATCTCGCCAGTCCGAAGCACTTGCAGAAGTATTGCAAGGAATTCGTTTTCCGTTACAATACACGGAAACAGACGGATGCAGACCGTTTCAACGATTTCTTGGGAAGTTTCACGGAACGTTTGTACTACGGTGAACTTCTGATGAAACCCGAATGGAGGGTTATCGGACAATAATCTAAATTAAAACAGTAAAGTCCAATCATGCTCATGTATGGTTGGACTTTTTATGCTTATAACTTATATATGTAGAACATTGTTCCTAAATTTGTTCGGCAGTCTGCGAATTGTCTTGAAATTCTTTGGCTAATTCACTCTTTTTCTTTAGTTTTGTAACCGAACCAAAGTAAAAAGGAGGTTAGAAACAGACATAAAGAATTAAAAGACATATTGCAAGCGACTTGTAGACAAGTTATTTGGCTTAGCTGAATCTGGTAAATTTATGTGAAGTTCCAAGTAATAAGTCGAAAGGTAGGTTTGTACCCTGCAAAGGGCGCAGACTGCTTTTCCTTATTTGAACTTCAAGGTTTTACCAGAACCCAGCTAAGAGAATGAGCGAAAAGATTAGGCTGTGTCCTTTTTCTTTTGCCCTTGCAGAAAATGGTACAAACTCTAAAAGCTCAAAGATATGGATTATAAGCTGGAATACATGGAACGTCTGTTTGCCAAGATAAGCAAGAAAAAGACGGAATCTTATGTCATAAGTAGGATATGGCATCAGTTGGATGACGACCGTGTGAAGTTTGTCGTACAACAATACATCAGAAGAACACAAGACAAGTATGCACTTGCTGACTTGTATCTGCCTCAGCTCAATATCTTCATAGAGATAAACGAGCCTTATCATAAGGACGAAAACGGAGTCTTACGAGAAATAGACAGAATCCGTAATGAGGAAATCCTAAGTGTTACACGTTCCAAACCTATCGTCATAGATTGTGATTGCAATATCCAAGAAATTCATCGTCAGGTGACGGATGTAGTTTCGTTGATAAAACAACGCATTTCGGAACTCGGTGAGAACCTCAAGCCGTGGGATGACGCAAACACCCTTTCCGTAGAATACCACCGAAACAAAGGCTATCTGAAAGTGGAAGATAACGAGTGTTTGCGTACTACGGAGGACGTTGCAGCGGTATTCGGTACGAAAGCTAAACATCGTGGTTTCCTACGCGCTTCGGGTGCTGCTGTCCCGGGCAAGAAAAACGAGATAGTTTGGTGGCCGAACACGGAACATCGTCTTTGGCACAACGAACTTTCGGAGGACGGAATGTTTATCTATGAATATCCGAAAGCGGAGGACAAACGTGCGGCACATCTTGACCAATGGAAAGAAAGCACTCAAACACGGGTCACATTCCTGCGGTATAAAGACGATTTGGGCTTCTGTTTCTATCGCTTTGTGGGTGTGTTCCGTCTTAATCGTGACAAATCAATGCGTGAAAACAAATGTGTCTGGGAGCGTGTCTCGGATACGTATCAACTTAATGTTTAATTTCTTAAATTCTTAAAGTTATGGCTTACGCATTCAAAGTAACAGCTAAACAAAACATTGCTGGGAAAATTGCAAAAGGCATGAGTGTACAATGTGTGGAACAAAACACAAACTCACCTCAGCTTAAAACAATTCTGGAAGCCTTCAAGACTCAATTAGGCATTGAGATAAAAGGCGTTTCGGTTTCCACTTCGTATTTTACAGTAGAAAGACTGAAATAGACAGTCTTTAGACAAAAAGTGAGGAGGTGTAATTACATCTCCTTACTTTTTACCAACAAAAAGATGAAAATCATTGATAAGATTATAGACTCAATATCCGGCTGTCTGTCACTCATATTTTGGGTGATAGTGGCATTGGTTTGTGCCGGCATATTGGCTTTGTTGTCGTAAAAACAAATATGACTTTTGAATTACTTCCCGTGGAAGACTTTTATCTGTATTTTGGTGACGGATATTGCGTGGAAATGCCCACTAATCAAGACCAACTTGATAGGTTGCAGAAATTCTTACATGAACAAAAAGCTCAATGGAGATTTTATGCTACATTATCTAATAGCTATTGGTTTCATGGTATACATATCGTATTTCCAAAGAATACAGATACCGATTCTATAATGCGGCATATCTGCGAATTGTCTGGGACAAGTTCTTATTGCGTAGTAGAAGGTGGCACACAAACTGTTGTTGACATACATGGAGATGTTATTTCTTTTGCAGACTTCACAGAAAAGTATGATGATTAATTATTAAATAGCAATGGCAAAACGTGGAATGTGCAGAAATTGTAAAGGGCCTCGCCCTTGGAGCAAATTGCAGTCTGCTTTATATAAAGTGATTGACAAAAATATGAATTTCCAAATACACAGTTGCTCCTATGACATTGGTGATAGTATAGGGATTCCTCGTTATTGGATTACCATTGGAAAGAAAATCGTGTGGGATTTCCCTAAAAATGCCATGTGGGACAACAGCGATTGGAATTTCTTTGATGAAGCAAAAAGCATATCACGATTGATAAAGACGTATGTTGATTGTCCTAAAGACGAACTATTGATGCACACTTTTAATGACAGGTGGAAAATGCTTCCTTATCTGCTTGCATGTGACAAACGTATTGGAAAAAGACGATTGGTGCAAATGCTGGAAAAAGACGAGTATTCATGCGTAGCATGGATTATACAGAAAAGATTAGATTCAAACAAAGACGAATAACTGATGAAAAGGATAAAAGACTGTTTATTTGTATTGGAAACTGTTACGTACACGAAGAAACGCCGCCGACACAAATATGATTACCAACCATTTACGACGGATGTATCATTTATTTCCTTTCACAATAAAATTGAAGAAGCTGAAGCCGGAATAAGTAAGCTATTGAATGAATATGACGCTTGGAACTTTTATTGTTTTTATATCTATCAAGTTCCATTTGGATTTTTGTCTCATCCATATAATTTAGACAGTTATGCTGTGTGGCTATATGACCAAACTGGGAACAAGATAGACGAGCGTCCCTATCCGTCTTATCAATTTGGGAACTATTTCAATGGGAGACCTAAAGAAAAACTACGTTTTCATATTGGTGACGCCGTGGAATATAGAGGGGAATTATGTATTGTGATATCAGTTCCAGAGGAGCATTATGACAGAATGTTAGATGACAGTGATGATTGTTATTGTGTTCTCTATTTAGACCAAGATTTTGACAGTTGTGAGTTTTACCATAGCCATCCCGGATGCATTGAGGTTATGCCACCAAGATTTCCAATTTCGCGAAAGGTTCAGAACCAAATAACCTGCGTCAAAGAGTGGTATGCCAAATGTCAAAGAGAATTTGAAAAGGAACAAGAAGGATAAATTCAAAACATAGTATTTCGTATTTGCTCAGTAAAGAAAATATAGTTTTCTGTATAATACAAAAATCAAAAATTGAGCAATATGAGCAAAATAGCAACAGAACAAGAAGCCTATAATATAGGTAAGTTAGGGGCACCGGTTACAAATAAATGCTGCACAAAAGAACGTGCAGAAGAACTTGGATGTAAAGTGAATGGTTCCTATTCTAGTAATCAATTAGTCCAATTATCAGACCTTACAAAGAATCTGCCCGAATATAATATTTACATAGGTTCTTCAAATGCATTGAATTATATGGTCTCGAATAAGGAGTCTCATGGAGCCAGAAATTTCAAAATACTGACACTATATTAATGGCTGACATATATGGATATGATTTTTCTGAAGGTACACTGTCTGATGGGGTTGTTTTGAAAGATAATGGAGAACTTGCATTGAATGTTTCTTTTGATAGTGATACAGAATCGGCATTTACTACTAATGGTAAATTTGATTATGAACTATATTTTGTTGTCAGAGCACCGAACCGTTCTAATATAGATTTGAATAATACTCAAGCGCAGATCTCAACAAACTCAATGATGTTTAACGAGAATTTTTTCATTGATTTATGGGGCGAATATCAACAAACAACGGAATATACATTTAGTGGAACCATAGAAATAGGTGGAAAATCATATTCTGTCGCAAATACTCCATTAATTCCATTTAAGTTTGGAGTTTGGGGAGATAGAAACCAAAGTTGGTGTTCTTGGACAGGTTGTAATTATGGATATGGTTTTTCAGACCATGGTAATTCCGATTTTCAAAATTATAGAGCAATCAATATCACAGCTGATACGGACATATCAGAATTCTACGCTTTTGATTTTTACATGAGTAACGTAGAACTTTATGGATTTGGACTTACTATAAAATCCACGCCATGGTAATTAACTGTGAATGCATATTCCCAAAAACTGTTTCAGTATTTGAATTGATTTTATGCACATGATACATATTAGAGTAACTTTGATTGAGAGGGTGTGACGTGATGAACGGCGCACCCTCACGTTATGATGAGACAAACTTTAATTATACACAATGCTTGGTACAATAAAGTATATAGTTGCGTTATGAAAAGAAAAAATGAGTCAACCCTTGCCTAATCCGAAATAAACCGGTATCTTTGCAGCCGATTATTCCGCAACGGGTCCGACCAAGTGCTCCTAAGTGATTAGGGACCACCCGCCGGAGCTAACTTATAGCATAATTAAACACAATGTACGTAATCGTAGAAATTCAAGGCCAGCAGTTCAAGGCTGAGGCCGGCAAGAAGCTGTTCGTTCACCACATCCAGAACATCGAGAGCGGTGCAACAGTAGAGTTTGACAAGGTCCTGTTGGTGGACAAAGACGGTGACATCACCGTGGGCGTTCCCACCGTAGAAGGCGCCAAGGTGGTTTGCGAAGTGCTTTCCCCGCTGGTAAAGGGCGACAAGGTGCTCGTGTTCCACAAGAAGAGAAGAAAAGGCTATCGCAAGCTGAAAGGCCATCGCGAACAGTTCACGGAGTTGACAATCAAAGAAGTAGTAGCTTAATCAATTAAAAACAGTAAGTAGAAATGGCACATAAAAAAGGTGTAGGTAGTTCTAAGAACGGCCGCGAATCAGCAAGTAAGAGATTAGGCGTGAAGATATTCGGCGGTGAGGCTTGCAAGGCAGGCAATATCATCGTTCGTCAGAGAGGTACAGAGTTCCACCCGGGCCGCAACATCGGCATGGGCAGCGACCACACCCTCTACGCCTTGGTAGACGGAACAGTACAGTTCAAGGTAGGTCGCGAAGACAAGCGCTACGTATCTGTAGTTCCGGCAGAAACGAAAGCAGAAGCATAAATACTGCATTTTCCACATAAAAAGGGAGAGTTGGATGACCACGCTCTCCCTTTTTTGTATTTTTACCCACCATACATAAAGAACCATTATCCCATGAAAAAGAAATCCATCCTAGCCCTATCCCTCATCCTTGCGCTCGGTTTGGGCGCTTGTGGCGATGGGCAACAGCAAGACTTCCGCGACTATCCTGCCCAGGAACTTGTTTTTGAAGAAATGCCTATCGAACCGCTGCTGGGTTATCCACAACAAATCCGCATAGCGGGCGACAGCCTGTTGCTCATCAACGACCATGTGGAAGAGACCGCCTTGCTGCTCTACAACTTGCGCGATTCGTCTTACGTGCGCACCGTCACCATCGGCCAGGGACCCGGAGAAGTGACCTATCCCAATTGGATTGATTTGTTTGGCGACTCGCTCAACGTGCTTTCCCGCAACAGCGGCATTGTCAATCGCTACGCCTTGAGCGACCTCCGGCAAAACATTATCAACCGTCATCGCAGCATTGACTTGAAACGAGCTGACCGCATCACACAAACGGGCGATGGTTTCGTGGCAGAGGGCTTTTATCAGGATGAGAACGAAGAACCGCATCCCTTCCGCGTTTTTGACGCGAACGGCCGGTTTGTGCAGGACTTAGATTGGTATGAAGGATACCCTCAGGGAGATACTTTCCGCAAATACCTCCACTTCATGGGGCAAGCAGGCTATCACGCCGGAAGAAATACTTTGATGGTCGCTCCCACCTATGCTTCCACCATCTGGTTCTATACCCGGAAAGGCAACCGATGGGAAAAATCCGCTTCCTTCCCTATCGGCGACGGCAAGTTAGAAGACGCAGCTAAGGAAGGCGACTACAGCGACGAGACCCGTTTTATCAGCAAAGTGCTGGACATCTGCACGGATGGCGACTACTTTTACTACCTGCACGCAGACGAGAACATGAAAGGAGGACGCACTGTGAATGGTTGCGAATACGTTTTGCGTTTCCGTTCGGACGGTACGTTTGACAAGTTGTACAAGGTAGACGAGACCGTTACTGCCATTTGTCCGGCTGGCAACGTGATGTATGCCATCTTCATCGGCAAGGACGGGGAATATACAATAGGAAAGACGGCCCTCTGACGAGCGGCAACAAGAAAACAATATCGGGCGATGGAGCGGGAAAAATCCCAAGTTCCATCGCCCGATGTTGTTTGGTTATTCTTTTACTTCTTCATAGCTGACATACTCCCCATCGTCCTTGTCGAAAATCTTCTTGCGCTTGAAGTGGAGCTCGCCTTCTTCTACGGTGACGGTGCCGTCGTCGGCCACCGTGCCATGCGTGCGGTTGGTCTGTCCGGCTTGTCCGGTGAAGCCGTCGGCCTGTCCGGACGTGCGCGGCTTGCGTCCTATGCGGAAAACGCCCCGCACCACATTCAGCAGGATGACGAAGCCAATAAGCACTACGCCCAAGAGTATGAGAAGTAAAAATCCTAAGAATTGAAACATACTGTTCGGTTTTAGTTAGAAATACGGATATCCGTCCTCCTTTTCTGCTACAACAACCGTGCCAAACGTTTGGTTCAAGCCTTCTTCCCCGTCAGGAGCGAGAGCAGCACGTACCACACGATGCAAGCCGCCAACCCCTGCACTTGCAGGAATGCCAGCAGGAAGACGCACACCAGCAGGAAGACGAAGCGCAGCTTGTTGTGCGCCCAAGACAGGTCCTTGAACTTCAACGAGAACATCGGAATCTCGGACACCAGGAGCCACGACGAGAGGCCAATCAGCACCAAGAGCAGCAACGGATGCAGCGTCCCGTCGCCTGCCCAGCTGCACGATGCTGCCAGCGATGCCCAAAACAACGCATTGGCCGGCACCGGCAAGCCGATGAACGATGTGGTTTGCCGCGTGTCGTTGTTGAACTTGGCCAGGCGCAAGCCCGAAAAGACAGCTATCAGAAAAGCCGAATAGGGGAAGTAAGGAGCCACCGCCGCCATATAATCGGGATAGGGCATCTGTTGCAACAAGGAAAATACAACCACGGAAGGCGCGAGGCCGAAGCTGATGTCGTCGGCCAGCGAGTCGAGGTCTTTGCCAAGGGGCGAATAGGCATGGAGCGCACGCGCCGCCAATCCATCGAAGAAGTCGAATACGGCGCCGATGACAATGAAGAGCAGCGCCCAATCGTATTGCGCCCGGAAGGCCATGACGGCGGCCACGCAACCCGAAAAGAGGTTCAGGCAGGTCAGCGTGTTGGGAATGTGACGAGTAATGCAGTTTGCCATACGGACTGGTTATTTAAGTTTGGCTATTACGGTTTGGTTGCCTGTGGTGGACTGCCCCAGCTTGACCAGCACCTCCGTGCCCAAGGGAAGGAACACATCCACGCGCGACCCGAACTTGATGAAGCCCATGTGCTCGTCGATGTAGCATTCGTCACCTTCCACGGCGTAAGTGACGATGCGCCGGGCCACGGCGCCTGCAATCTGGCGGGCCATTACTTCCACGCCTTCAGGCGTTTCAATCACTACGGTGGAGCGTTCGTTATCCGTGCTTGCCTTGGGCAACCATGCCTTCAGGAACTTGCCATTCTGGTGGCTGACCTTCTTGACCGTCCCATCCACGGGATACCAATTGGCATGCACGTTCACCAAACTCATGAAGATGGATATCATAATGCGGCGATCGTGGAAGTACTCGTTCTCGTCCACTTCTTCCACCACCACCACTTTGCCGTCGGCAGGAGCCACCACCACCTTTTCGGTATCATGCCCGAAGAGGCGGATGGGGCAGCGGAAGAAATTGACCATAATCCCATAGACCACCAAGCTCAGCAAGGCGATGATGTAAAACGGGATACGTGTCTCCAGTCCCCAATAAAGCACCGCATTGACGAGCAACAACAGCAGGAAGCTACCCGCCAACGTATGCGTCCCTTCGCGGTGCAAGCGTATTTTTTTCAATCTTTTCAAACGACCCATTATCTTCTTATTGCGAGTGTTGTTATAAGCTATAATATATATAAAGTAGAATCTGTGTGCAAAAATAGGATTAATTTAACGACCTAGCAAGTAAAGCAAGCGGAAAAGCAGGACAGACGCATCTAATTTTCAGAATTTTCAAGAGAACACTGTTTTCCCCTGTTGGATTTTGCGTCTTGTAACTCCCTTGGAGAGGATATATTCTGCCGTCCGGGAAAAAGTCTTCCCAAGAATGCTTCCAAACAAGAAACAGCGTCAATGCGAGACCGGCCAATACAGAAAGACCGGCCGGACAAAAAGAAGAAATCATGCAAGGCGGCTAGGGAGAACATGTGCCTGAAAAAACGAACGAGCGCAGGAACCATGAGACTCAGAGATTCCGGCGCTCGTATCATTTCAAAGGATTAACCCAGTTCGGGTCACTCCCACTCAATAGTCGAAGGCGGTTTGGACGAAATGTCATACGCCACGCGGTTCACGCCCTTCACCTTATTAATAATGTCGTTGGACACTTGCGCCAGGAACTCGTAGGGCAGGTGGGCCCAGTCGGCAGTCATGGCATCGGTGGAGGTGACGGCACGCAGGGCCACGGCGCGCTCGTAGGTGCGTTCGTCGCCCATGACGCCCACGCTGCGGACGGGCAGCAGGATGACGCCGGCTTGCCATACCTGGTCGTACAAGGATACTTCCTTGCCCTCGGCGTCCTTCACCTTCCAGTCGCGCAGGCCACGGATGAAGATGTCGTCGGCATCTTGCAGGATGCGCACCTTCTCCGGGGTGATGTCGCCCAGGATGCGCACGGCCAAGCCGGGGCCGGGGAAAGGATGGCGGCCGATGAG
>CALUOW010000057.1 GCA_944322365.1 uncultured Bacteroides sp. | reverse complement strand
GAAAGGTTGTCGGAACGCAAAATTTTAGACGCGGATTTGGCGGATGATGCGGATTATTGATGAATGAAATCCGCTGAATCCGCGCAATCCGCGTCTAAAGAATAATAGGTACCTTGTTTAGCCGATAGTTACTTTGTTGCGTAAAAATCACCGACTTTTTGCAAATATCCCCCAAAAGCATTATTTTAGCGGCATGAAAACAGAAACCGGTTTTTGACCATACTAACAGCTTAATAACTCATTCCATGGAAAAGAAAATGAAACAGAAAGCCTTCTTCTGGTGCTGCGGACTGGGGACGATATTGTCCTTGGCCGGATGTGGGGGGACAGGCAGTGAGGCAGAGACGTTTGTACGCTCGGATTATTACACCCGAGGGATAGGCGTCTATCCGGGTAACCCGAAAGAGGACTTCTCGCCCGAATTGTTGCCCGACAAGGACACGTACCGCAACCTGGCTTGGATGCGGGCCACCAAACAATCGTCGTCGTATGACTACAACCTGACTTCGCAACTGGCCACAGACGGCATCATCAGCGAGGAGCAGCCGCGCTACCTGATACTCTCTACTGCCGACGGGGTGAAGCCGAAGCGCGAGAGGGAGTGGATGATAGACGGGGGACCGTATTCGCGCAACGAGGTGCTGGGCGAGGACACGTATTTCCAATTCTCGCTGAAGAATTATTCGGAAACCATCGGCAAAGCCACCATTACGGGCACGCTTGCCTTTGACGACAAAGTGGCCACGGAAGGCTACGAGATGACGTGGGAAGGCTCGAACGACGGGAAAGAATGGACGGTGCTGGACAGCCACCAAGGCAAGGGACTGCCGGGCAAGGCATCGTCCGGACGGGTGACAGTGAATGACCCCAACAAGCAGACGGGCGACATCTCCATGCCCGTGCGGAGACTGAACGAAGAGTTCGACTTCCCGACGGAAGCCCCCTACTCCAACTACCGCATCCGCCTGAAGATGAAGGGCGCGTATTCGTGGACTTTCCATGAAATAGCCTTCGCCAACCGGCAGGGCGACGTAGAAATGAAGCCTTCGCAATTCTTCACCAGCACGTGGATGAGCGCCACGCCGGAGACGGAATGGGTATACGTTGACTTGGGTTCAAATTCGACCTTCGACCAAGTGAAACTGCATTGGATTAACAAGGCGGTAAAAGGACGCTTGCAAGTGTCGGACAATGCCAAAGATTGGCAAGACCTGGCCGAACTTCCGGGAGGTGAAAGCCTGACAGACGAAGTAGCGGTGAAAGGCAAAGGCCGCTATGTGCGCGTCTGGATGGAAGAATCGGCCAACGGCGAGCCGTATATGCTGAGCGAAGTGGAAGTGATGGGCCGTGGAGGTTTGGCGCCTCATGCTGCCCCCATGCCCGCCGTAGCGGACGGCAAGATGAACTTGTCCGGCGGAAACTGGCAAGTGCAGCGCGCGTCCGAAGTGAAGGAAACAGGCGAAGTGCTGTCTACGCCGGATTACCAAGCCCGGCAATGGGTAGTGGCCACGGTGCCCGGCACGGTGCTGACCAGCTATAAGAACGCCGGCGCCCTGCCTGACCCGAATTATGCAGACAACCAACTGATTAGCTCGGAATCGTTCTTCAACTCCAACTTCTGGTATCGAAACGAGTTTGAAGTGCCGCAAGGCTTCAAGCGCGACTGCGTGATGCTGAACTTCGACGGCATCGACTGGAAAGCCAATGTCTACCTGAACGGACAAAAGGTAGGACGGATAGAAGGCGCTTTCATCCGAGGACAATTCGACGTGACAAGCCTGCTGCAAGAAGGCAAGAATGTATTGGCAGTGGAAATCGTCAAGAACGAGCACATCGGTGCGGTGAAAGAAAAGAACAAGCAGAGCACGGACTTCAACGGCGGCATCTTGGGCGCGGACAATCCTACGTTCCATGCCACCATTGGTTGGGACTGGATTCCCACGGTGCGCGGACGCAACATCGGCATTTGGAACGATGTCTTCCTAACCAGCACGGGAGCCGTGACAGTGCAAGACCCCTTCGTACAAACGGCATTGGCATTGCCCGACACCACGCAGGCTACCCTGACTCCGGAAATCATCGTGAAAAACCATGCCGCCACGGAAGTGGAAGGCGTATTGGCAGGCCAAGTGGGCGACATCACTTTCGAGCAGCCCGTCAAATTGGCGGCCAACGAAGTAAAAACCGTGACGTTCAATCCCAAGGACTTCCCGCAATTGCAGATGAAGAATCCGCGCCTGTGGTGGCCCAACGGCTATGGCGAACCTTATTTATATGACGCCAGCTTCACCTTCAAGCTGAACGGGGAAATCTCCGACCAAAAAGACTTCAAAGTGGGTATCCGCCAAATGGACTTCAACGAAGACAACCACGTGCTGAACCTCTACGTCAACGGACGCCGCTTCATCGGCATGGGCGGCAACTGGGGCTTCAGCGAAGCCAACCTCAATTATCGCGGACGTGAATATGAAACCGCCGTAGCCTACCACAAGGACATGAACTTCACCATGCTGCGCAACTGGGTGGGCATGATTGGCGACGAAGAACTGTACGAGGCCTGCGACAAATACGGCATCATGCTGTGGCAAGACTTCTGGCTGGCCAATCCCGCCGATGGTCCCGACCCGTATTATCCCGACATGTTCATCGCCAATGCCAAGGATTATGTGAACCGCATCCGCAGCCATGCCTCCATCGGCCTGTATTGCGGACGCAACGAGGGTTATCCTCCTGCCAATATCGACAAAGCCCTGCGCCAAATCGTAAAGGAAGAGCATCCGGGCTTGCACTACATCTCCAGCTCTGCCGATGATGTGGTGAGCGGACACGGACCTTACCGGATGTTGCCCGCCAAGACCTACTTCACCTTGGAGACCGGCAACGACAAATTCCATAGCGAACGAGGCATGCCCAACGTAATGACCTACGAGAGCTTCCTCCGCACGTATTCGCCCGAAGGCATTTGGCCGCAATCCCACGAATGGGGCATGCACGACTATACGCTGGAAGGCGCGCAAGGAGCTACGTCGTTCAACGAAATCATTGCCATGGGATACGGCGAACCGCAAAGCGCCAAAGAGTTTACCGAACTGGCGCAGTGGGTGAACTACGACGGACACCGCAGCCTCTTCGAATCGCGCAGCAAACACCGCATGGGCCTGCTGATGTGGATGAGCCATCCGTGCTGGCCGTCGATGGTATGGCAGACTTACGACTATTACTTCGAGCCGACAGCCGCTTACTTCGGCATCAAGAAGGCGTGCGAACCGCTGCACATCCAATGGAATCCCGCGACGGACGAAGTAGAGGTAGTGAACTACCATGCAGGCGCCCACGCCAACCTCACGGCTCACGCCCAAATATTGAACATGGATGCCAGCGTGGCTTGGGAAGGCGAAGCCAAGGTGAACAGCCAGGAAGATACGACCGAGAAGTGCATCCAGCTGCAATTCCCCGACAACTTGACGAAAGTCCACTTCATCAAGTTGACGCTGAAGGAAGGCGACCGCACGGTTTCCGAAAACTTCTACCACCGCAGCAAGGAGGAGAACAACTACCAAGACCTGAAGCAGTTGGAAAAAGTGACCTTGCAATCCAACCTGCAATACGAACAGGATGCCAACGGCGAATGGCAAGCCGTAGTGACGGTGGAGAACACCACCTCCACCCCCGCCCTGATGGTTCGCCTGAACATCGTGGGCGCGGAAGACGGCCTGCAATTCCTCCCCATCTTCTACGAGGACAACTACTTCGCGTTGTTGCCCGGCGAGAAGAAGGAAGTACGCGTACACTGGAAAGACGTGGATACACGCGGCAATGCGCCGAAGCTGGTGGTGAGCGGGTATAACGTGGAATAACAAGCAACAGCAACTATTCCTACTGAACGAGCGCGGATGGGGCGGGATATGCCGCTTCATCCGCACTTTATTATTGACTTGATTAGTAACTTTGCCGAAAGAATGCTACTCCAAATATAAAAGGCTTGTTCTCCATGATTCCAACCTCGTTTTGTGGACAAAGATAGCGAACAAGGTTATTACTAACAAGCGAATGACTAATAAAGTTATTACAATGACTTCGCTCAAAATGACAGAGGAAGCGATTTTCAAACAGGTCCTTAGACCCTATGCAAAACCACCCCAATTATTCCCCCAATTTACATCGTATCTCGCTTTTTTGCATTATTTTTGCGACAAAACAAGGAACCAATGAAGAACAAAACATTCCTAACAATTGCCTTTTGCTGCTGCACGCTTGCCGCACAAAGCCAAGAACTGCTCTATAAACAAGCGGACGCACCGATAGAAAGCCGTGTGAGCGACTTGCTGCAACGCATGACGCTGGAAGAAAAAGTGGGCCAACTGTGCTGCCCCCTGGGCTGGCCGATGTATGAAAAGACCGGACCGAAGAAAGTAACTTACTCCAAAGCCTTCAAAGAACAGATGGACAAGGCTCCCATAGGCTCGTATTGGGCTGTATTGCGCGCCGACCCTTGGACGCAAAAAACATTGGAAACAGGCTTGAATCCTGAACTGGCCGCACAAGCGCTGAACGCTTTGCAACGTTACGCCGTGGAGCAGACACGCCTGGGCATCCCCATCCTCTTTGCCGAAGAATGCCCGCACGGGCACATGGCTATCGGAGCGACGACTTTCCCCACTTCCATCGGGCAAGCCTCTACATGGAACGAAGACCTCATCCGCCGCATGGGCGAAGCCATTGGTTTGGAAGCCCGCGCGCAAGGAGCGCATATAGGCTACGGGCCGGTGCTTGACATTGCGCGCGAACCCCGTTGGTCGCGCGTGGAAGAGACGTTTGGCGAAGACCCTTACCTGACCGGCATTTTGGGAACGGCCTTTGTGGAAGGCATGCAAGGAAACGACCCCAAAGACGGCCGGCACGTCTATGCCACATTGAAACACCTCGCCGCCTACGGCATCCCTCGCGGAGGACACAACGGCCATGCGGCAGATGTGGGCCAACGCGCTCTGCTAGACGAATACCTGCCTGCCTTCCAACGAGCCGTGGAAGTGGGAAAAGCAGCCACCGTGATGACTTCCTACAACACCATCGACGGCATTCCTTGCACAGCCAACGACTATTTATTGGACAGCCTCTTGCGCAAACAATGGGGTTTCGAAGGTTTTGTCTATTCCGACTTGGGCAGCATCGACGGCATGGCGGGAAGCGGCGTGGCCGAAGACAAGACCGATGCAGCCATACAAGCTTTGCAAGCCGGCACGGACATGGACTTAGGCGGCAATTCCTACAAGCTGTTGACGGAAGCCGTGCGGCAAGGCCGAATCAGCGAGACGTATATAGACCGGGCCGTAGCACGCATCCTGCGACTGAAATTCCGCATGGGACTGTTTGAAAATCCGTATGTAGACCCCGACGAAGCCCAACGGCTGGTACACTCGGCCGAACATCAACAACTGGCGCGCGAAGTAGCCCGCCAAAGCATTGTCCTATTGAAAAACAACGGCATATTGCCCCTACGTCCCGACTTGAAGCGAGTGGCCGTCGTGGGACCTAACGCCGACGCGATGTACAATTACTTGGGCGATTACACCGCACCGCAAGAACGCTCCAAAGTGGTCACCTTGCTCGACGCCTTGCGCCAACGCCTGCCGAATGCCGTGATAGACTACGTGAAAGGCTGCGCCATCCGCGACACCACCCGCACCGACATCCAAGCCGCCGTGGAAGCTGCACGGAAAGCCGATGCAGTCATCGTGGCCGTGGGAGGCTCCAGCGCGCGCGACTTCAAGACACACTACATAGAAACGGGCGCGGCCACCGTATCGACGGAAGACGAAGGTTTGCTGCCGGACATGGAATGCGGCGAAGGTTTCGACCGCTCCACCCTTCGGCTGTTGGGCGACCAGGAAAAGCTGATTCGCGCCTTGGCCGCCACGGGCAAGCCGCTTGTCATTGTCTACATTGCCGGACGGCCGCTCGAAATGAACTTGGCGGCTGAAGCCGGCGACGCCCTGCTGACGGCCTGGTATCCGGGCGAACAAGGAGGAAACGGCATTGCCGACGTGTTGCTGGGCGTCTACAATCCCGCCGGACGGTTGCCCATATCCATCCCCCGGCACGTAGGACAACTGCCCGTACACTATTCGCAAGGCAAACAACGCGATTACATGGACGGGGCAGGCACGCCGCTCTACGCCTTCGGCTACGGATTGAGCTACACCACCTTTGCCTACAGCAACCTGACCATAACGCCGGGCGACGGAAACGACGTATGGCAAGTGGTGAAATGCACTGTCACCAACACCGGCTCCCGCCGAGGCGCGGAAGTGGCGCAACTCTACTTGAACGACGAAGTCAGTTCGGTTGCCACGCCGCCCATCCGCCTGAAAGGTTTCCAACGCATCGAACTGGAGCCGGGCGAAAGCCGGGAAGTCACCTTCCGGCTGACGCGCCAAGACCTCTCCATCCACGACCGCCGGATGCGCTTCCGCGTGGAGCCTGGCCGCTTCAACGTCTATGTCGGCGGTTCGTCGGACAACCTGCCGCTGAAAGGCAGTTTCGACATCCAAGAATAAGACGTGATCATCAGATTCAGATAAATCGCAATATTTTACAAAACAGCCCGAATCAGACATCTGACAAAGCGCATACATGTCCGTTATTTCTCCCTTTCTATAGCGAGCAAGGCAGAAGGACTTTGGAAGGAATTTGGAAGGAATTTGGTACGACTTTGGCAGGAAGGCGGTTTTGGGCTGTTTTGTATCAATATATTATCAATGACCCGTCATTACAGTTAGTTTTACAAAAATCATATGTATTTACAAAATATAATCCATCGAGAGGGAGCGTCCCTGCACCGGCCCTATCCGGGCAAACGGGCGTCAACAGGCCGCTTTGCCCCGATAGTTACAAATTATTGACCTCCCATCGCACCGAATCTGAAAATAAACCCGTAAATTTGCGGCGTTTAAAGCAACTAACAGCAGTATTCAACTCATTACAAGAAAACCAACATGGAATATAATTTCAGGGAAATAGAAAAGAAATGGCAAGAACAGTGGGTCAAGAATCAGACCTACCGCGTGAAGGAAGACGAAAGCAAACCGAAGTATTACGTGCTCAACATGTTCCCCTACCCCAGCGGCGCCGGGCTGCACGTGGGGCATCCGTTGGGATACATCGCGTCGGACATCTACGCCAGATACAAACGTCTCCAAGGCTTCAACGTGCTGAATCCCATGGGCTATGACGCTTACGGGCTTCCCGCCGAGCAATATGCCATTCAGACCGGACAACACCCTGCAATTACGACCGTCAACAATATCAACCGCTACCGCGAGCAGTTGGACAAGATAGGCTTCTCCTTCGACTGGAGCCGCGAGATACGCACGTGCGACCCGCAGTATTACCACTGGACGCAATGGGCTTTCCAAAAAATGTTCAACAGTTACTATGACAACGACCGCCAACAGGCGCGCCCCGTCGAAGAGCTGACGCAAAAGTTTGCGGAGACGGGCACAAAAGGCCTCCATGCCGCTTGCTCCGAAGAACTTTGCTTCACGGCCGACGAATGGAAGGCGAAGAGCGAGAAGGAGCAACAGGAAATCCTGATGAACTACCGCATTGCCTACCTGGGCGAGACGATGGTGAACTGGTGTCCGCAACTGGGCACGGTGCTGGCCAACGACGAGGTGGTGGACGGCGTGAGCGAACGCGGCGGCTACCCCGTGGTGCAGAAGAAGATGCGCCAATGGTGCCTGCGCGTGTCGGCCTACGCACAGCGTCTGCTGGACGGGTTGGACACTATCCAATGGACGGATTCGCTGAAGGAAACACAGCGCAACTGGATAGGCCGGAGCGAAGGCGCGGAAGTGAAATTCCATGTCAAAGACAGCGACATCGAGTTTGTCATCTTCACCACCCGCGCCGACACGATGTTCGGCGTCACCTTCATGGTATTGGCTCCTGAGAGCGAGTTTGTGGAGAAAGTCACCACCGAAGCACAGAAGGCGGAAGTAGAAGCCTATCTGGATAGGACCAAGAAGCGCACGGAGCGCGAACGCATCAGCGACCGCAGCGTGACGGGCGTCTTCACCGGTTCCTACGCCATCAATCCCTTCACGGGAGAAGCAGTGCCCATCTGGGTGAGCGACTACGTGTTGGCCGGATACGGCACCGGCGCCATCATGGCCGTGCCCGCGCACGACAGCCGCGACTATGCCTTTGCCAAGCACTTCGGCCTGCCCATTGTCCCGTTGGTGGAGGGATGCGACGTCAGCGAAGAGAGCTTCGACGCCAAGGAAGGCATCGTATGCAATTCGCCCAAAGCCGGCGTCGCTCCTTATTGCGACTTGAATTTGAATGGATTGACTATCAAAGAAGCCATTGCAACGACCAAGAAATACGTCAAGGAACATGGCTTGGGGCGCGTCAAGGTGAACTACCGCCTGCGCGACGCCATCTTCTCGCGCCAACGCTATTGGGGCGAACCCTTCCCCGTGTACTACAAAGACGGCATGCCCTATATGATACCCGAAAGTTGCCTCCCGCTGGAGTTGCCCGAAGTGAAGAAATTCCTGCCCACCGAGACGGGCGAACCTCCCTTGGGTCATGCCGCCAAATGGGCTTGGGACACGGCGAACAACTGCGTGGCGGACAATGAAAAGATTGACAATCAGACCATCTTCCCCTTGGAATTGAATACAATGCCCGGTTTTGCAGGCTCCAGCGCCTACTACTTGCGCTATATGGATCCGCACAACGACCAGGCTTTGGTGGACAAAAAAGTGGACGAATACTGGCGCAACGTAGACCTCTACGTGGGCGGCACCGAACATGCCACGGGCCACTTGATTTACTCCCGTTTTTGGAACAAGTTCTTGCACGACTTGGGCATATCGGTAGTGGAAGAACCTTTCCAGAAACTAGTGAACCAAGGCATGATACAAGGCCGGAGCAACTTTGTCTACCGCATCAAAGACACCAACACCTTCGTCTCGGCGGGTTTGAAAGACCAATACGACACCACCCCGCTCCACGTGGATGTGAACATCGTGTCGAACGACGTCTTGGATATAGAAGCCTTCAAATCTTGGCGTCCGGAGTACAACAATGCCGAATTCATCCTGGAAGACGGCAAATACATCTGCGGTTGGGCGGTAGAAAAGATGTCGAAGTCCATGTACAACGTGGTGAACCCCGACATGATTGTGGAGAAATACGGGGCCGACACGCTGCGCATGTACGAGATGTTCCTAGGCCCCGTAGAGCAATCCAAACCTTGGGACACGAACGGCATCGACGGCGTTCACCGCTTCTTGAAGAAATTCTGGTCGCTCTTCTACGACCGCACAGGCAACTGGCAGGTGACGGACGGGGAAGCCACGCCGGAAGAACTGAAATCCCTGCACAAGCTCATCAAGAAGGTGACGGGAGACATCGAAGCCTTCTCGTACAACACCTCCGTCAGCGCCTTCATGATATGCGTCAACGAATTGGCTTCCTTGAAGTGCGGCAAGCGCGAAGTGCTGCGGCCGCTTGTAGTGGCACTGGCCCCCTTTGCCCCGCACATCTGCGAGGAATTGTGGGAACAACTGGGCGGCGAAGGCTCTGTATGCGACGCCCAGTGGCCCGCCTACAACGAGGAATACTTGGTGGAAAACTCGGTGAACTACACGGTATCCTTCAACGGCAAGGCACGCTTCAACCAAGAGTTCCCTGCCGACGCGCAAGCCGACGACATTCAAGCCGCCGTCCTGGCTAACGAACGTTCGGCCAAGTGGATGGAAGGCAAGCAGGTGGTGAAGGTCATCGTCGTGCCGAAGAAGATTATCAACATCGTAGTAAAATAAGACGTATGCAGCTGAAGAAACCAACAAGAGCCGAAATCTTACGCGAGAGCCGGGACTATCTGATGATAGGCCTTGGCCTCTTCAGTTATGCCTTGGCTTGGGCCGTGTTCATGATTCCCTATCAAATCACCACGGGCGGCACCACAGGTATCGGAGCCATCATCTACTATTCCACAGGCTTCCCCATCCAATACACTTATTTCATCATCAATGCCATACTGATGACGTTGGCCATCAAGGTGTTGGGACCCAAATTCAGCATCAAGACCACCTACGCCATCATCATGCTGACCGTGATGCTGGAATTCACCCAATGGCTGGTGAAGAATCCGGACGGCACCTTCCCGCAACTGCTGGGGCCGGGACAAGACACGATGGCCTGCCTCATCGGATCGGTAATGTGCGGCGCCGGATTGGGCATCGCCTTCAATTGCGGAGGCAGCACGGGCGGCACGGACATTATCGCAGCCGTCGTACATAAATATAAGGATGTGGCATTGGGACGGATGGTGATGCTGGTGGACTGCCTCATTATCAGTTCTTGCTACTTCGTTTTCCACGATTGGAGGCGCGTCATCTTCGGATTCGTCACGCTGTTCGTCATGGGCTTCGTTATCGACTACATCGTCAACAGCGCGCGCCAATCCGTGCAGTTCCTCATCTTCAGCCGCAAATACGAAGAAATTGCCAACCGCATCACGCACGACACGCACCGGGGCGTGACCGTGCTGGACGGCACAGGCTGGTATAGCAAGAACGACGTGAAGGTATTGGTGGTGTTGGCTTACAAGCGGCAATCCAACGAAATCTTCCAATTGGTGAAGGAAATAGACCCCAATGCCTTCGTCTCCCAAAGCTCGGTTATCGGCGTCTATGGAGAAGGCTTCGACCGGCTGAAAGTCAAAACGCACAAGAAACAAGAAAAAGAGTAATCAACGCATGAAGAAATTCATATTTGCCACGAACAACGCCCACAAGCTGGACGAAGTGAAAGCCATTGTGGGGAAGAAAATAGAAATCCTCAGCTTGCGCGACATCGGTTGCCAAGCCGACATCCCCGAAACAGCCGACACGTTGGAAGGAAATGCCTTGCAAAAAGCCCGCTTCGTCTATGACGCATATCATCAGGACTGTTTTGCAGACGACACCGGCTTGGAGGTGGAAGCATTGGACGGCGCCCCCGGCGTCTACTCCGCCCGTTATGCAGGCGACGCGCACAACTCCGAAGCCAATATGCGCAAGCTGCTGCATGAATTGGAAGGAGTAGAGAATCGCCGTGCCCGTTTCCGTACGGTCTTTGCCCTCATCCTCAACGGCAAGGAGCACCTCTTCGAGGGGATTGTCTACGGACGCATAGACAAGGTGCGGCACGGCACGGCAGGCTTCGGCTACGACCCCATCTTCATCCCCGACGGCTACACGCAAACCTTTGCCGAAATGGGCGACGAGCTGAAAAACCAAATCAGCCATCGCGCCCTGGGAGCGCAGAAGCTGTGCAAGTTCCTGCAAACGCTATAGACAACCATCCAATTACGGATAAATAGGACGGAAGCAGAATCTCCGTCCTTTTTTATTGCACGGACGGGAAAAATGAATAACTTTGCAAACATCCTGCAACATCCATCTACAAATCCATCTATCTGAGCATATAAAAAAGAAACTTTGCCCAAACGAGCAATTTTCGGTTTGGACAAAGCTTTAGTTTGTTGTTTTTCCAACTTTCCTTCTTTACAATCCCAGTTGTGCGGAAATCTCCAGCATCCGCTCTATGGGCTTCACGGCTCGCGCGGCAACCTCTGGTTCTACGGTTATTTCGGGCGATTCGTCGCGCAGGCAGTCGCGTAGTTTTTCCAGCGTATTGAGGCGCATGTAGCTGCATTCGTTGCAGGCGCACGTGCTGTCGGCAGGCGGAGCGGGCAGGAAAATGGTGTGCGGACACTGGCGGCGCATTTCGTGCAGGATGCCCGATTCGGTGGCCACGATATAGGTATTCTCCGGATGCTTCACGGCATATTTCAGCAAGGCAGCCGTGGAGCCTACCACGTCGGCCAACTTCAGCACGGCGCCCTTGCATTCGGGATGGGCGAGGAGCAGGGCTTCAGGATGCTCCCGCTTGATTTCAACTATCTTTTCCACCGAGAACTGTTCGTGCACGTGGCACGCGCCGTCCCACAACAGCATATTCCGTCCTGTCACGCTGTTGATGTAGCTGCCCAGGTTCCTGTCGGGACCGAAGATAATCTTTTCATCCTTCGGGAAGCTCTCCACTATCTGCCGGGCATTTGTCGAGGTCACCACCACGTCGGTCAGTGCTTTGACGGCAGCCGACGTGTTGACATAGGAAATGACCGTATAGCCCGAATGCTCCCGTACAAAGGCTTCGAAGCGATCGGCCGGGCAACTGTCCGCCAACGAACATCCTGCCGCCAAGTCGGGCACCAAGACTTTCTTCTGCGGGCAGAGTATCTTGGCCGTCTCGCCCATGAAGTGAACGCCGCACATTACTATAATGTCCGCCTCGGTGCGCGCGGCCCATTGCGCCAAGGCCAGGCTGTCGCCTACGAAGTCGGCCACGTCCTGCACTTCGCCACGTTGGTAATAGTGGCCCAAGACAACGGCGTTCTTCTCTCGTTTCAATCTATCAATCTCTTCTCTGATATTGTTAGCCATACTTATTATATTTATATCTCTTTTCTTTTTAATAGAAAAATCCATGTTGATGATGATAAGCAGTTAATAGGGTAGAAAACTTTCGGACCTTTTTCTTGCACAAGAAGTTATTGTTATCCGATGCCGCGTTATCCAAGGTTTATCAACCGGCGGGCAGACCCTATAAATCCTTGTGTGTGAAACCTGTCGGCTTCTTTTTCCTTTCTTTCTTTAACAGCCTGTCAATAATGCGCAAAGTTAATAACTTTCGGGCGATAAACGGTGCTGATGCAGGTGAAAAATCTGTTGAATGATGCTCTGCAACTTCTGCTATGTTTTTTTGGAATGTTCATT
>CALUOW010000056.1 GCA_944322365.1 uncultured Bacteroides sp. | reverse complement strand
TCGTGGTTGATGCAGCCCTCGCATCCTTTCCAGAAGGCCTCGTCGTCCGTCAGTTCGTTGAAGGTGACGGGCACGTAACCCAGTTCGGTGTTCATCTTCATCACTGCCGCGCCGCTGGTCAGGCTGAATATCTTGGCCCAGGGCCAGCGCAGGCGAGCCAGGCGGAACGAGGCCTGCTTGATGCGCTTGGCCAATCCGATGCCTTGGTATTTGGGGTGGACGATGAGGCCCGACGTGGCCACATACTGTTTGTTGCCCCAACTTTCTATATAGGTGAATCCGGCAAACTCGTCGCCGTTCAGGGCGATGATGGCCTTGCCTTCCTTCATCTTGGTTGCCACATACTCGTGTGTGCGTTCGGCGATGCCGGTGCCGCGTTTCTTGGCCGCCTCGCGGATGGTGTCCAGAATCGTGTCTACATAAACTTCATGTGAGGCGTCTGCCACCATCACATCGATTTGCATTACATCCATTTTATAGTTGCCTTTCTCTTCTTGTAGGTTGTTTAATCGTTTATATTAGGTATGACGCTCTTGAGGAAACGTCGGATTTCGTTATGCGTGCTATGCTCGGCCAGCACCAGCATGATGGTGTCGTCTCCGGCAATGGTGCCCAAGATAGCGGCGCATTCCCGGTTGTCGATGTCGTAGGCGATGCTGCTGGCATAGCCGGGGCGGGTACGTATAACGGCAATGTTGCGCGAGAATTGCAGAGAGATAAAACCGGTGCTTTGCAACATCTCGCCCGCCGTTTGGTGGACGGGCCTTCTGTAAAGAATGTCATTGGGCAGTACGTAGACGTATCGTCCGTCCGTGTTGGCGGCTTTGGCCACCTTTAATTGCTTCAAATCGCGCGAGAGCGTGGCTTGCGTCAGTTCAAAGCCTTCTTGAACCAAAGCCTGGATCAATTCTTCTTGCGAGCCTATCTCCTTGCTGGATATAATCATTTTGATGGCATCCAGCCTGTTTGCTTTCTTCTTGTTGTTCTTCTGCTGCATAAATATTCTCGTTAGCGCGGGCAAAGATAGATATATTCGGAAGAATATGCAATATTGAGGAGGAATTTTGTCGATTTTATGCAAGTTTATCAGGATAGGGCGGGGGAAAACATAGGTTTCTGTCCGTCTTTCTCTCGTTATTAATCGCCCGCTTGCGGCTGATTGTAGGATAAAAAACGGTCATTTCTGCTTTTATCGCTGTCTCTTGTCAAGGAAGGATTCAAATTAGCGTGAACTCGATATAAAAACGAAAAGGGAAAAATTTCGATAGACGAAAAGAAAACTCGGAAAGCCGGCGGAAAAAACGGAGACTCCACGGAAAAGACTCTATCTTCAGACTAAAGATGCCTATCTTTAGCCTAAAGATGCACATCTTTAGGTTGGATTTCTCCATCTTTAGCTTAAAGATGGAGAATTATCCTACATGCGGTGAACTTTTTATATAGAGCTTGAAGTTCTCTGTCTCTTTTCCTCTCTTTTTCTTCTTGCATCGAACTCACGTTAAATTAAGCTGTTTTCATAAAAAAGTAGGAAGAAAACTTTGGGTCTTCTTCCTACTTGCTTTTTCATTCTTTTACATCATTGTCAACAAAATCATCTGTCCTGCCAAGATGCGGAGGAACATGGTGAGCGGGTAGACGGTGGAGTAGCCCACGGACGGAGCCGGATTGCCGGCCACTTGGTTGGAGTAGGCCAGTGCAGGGGGGTCGGTGGTGGCGCCTCCGATAACACCCATCAGGATGAAGTAGTTGATCTTATAATAAGCACGCGCAAAGATGCCTACGGCCAGCAACGGGATGACGGTTATGAGGAAGCCCCAAAGCACATACAGGAGCCCGTCGCCTTGCAGCACTGTCTGCACGAATTGCGCTCCCGCGTCGATGCCCACACTGGCCAGGAAGAGCACAAGACCGATTTCGCGCAGCATCAGGTTGGCGCTGGTGGTGGTATAGGTCACTAACTTCATCTTGTATCCGAAGCGACCGATGAGGATAGCCACTACCAACGGGCCGCCGGCCAAGCCCAGTTTGACTGGCGTTGGCATGCCGGGGAAGGAAATAGGCAGGCTACCCACCAATATACCGAGGAACAAGCCCACGAAGATGGTGACGATGTTCGGCGTATTGAGGCTTTTCATCTGGTTGCCCAATACGAGCGCCACGCTATTGACGGCATCCTCGCGGCCTACCACCATCAGGCGGTCGCCCACTTGGAGCGTCAGGTTGGGCGAGGCGAACAGCTCCATGCCCGAACGGGTGATGCGGGTGACGGTCACGCCATAGGAGCTGCGGAAGTGCATGTCGCCCAATTTCTTGCCGTTGATGTTGGACTTGGTAATAATCACGCGGCGCGACACCACGGGCAGGTCTTGGTGTTCCCAATCCACTTCGACTTGCTTGCCGATGAAGGCGCTGATGGCTTCGGCATCCTCTTCCGAGCAAACCATGAAGAGCTGGTCGCCCAGGCAGAACTTCGTGTCTTGGTCGGGGATGATGACGTGTCCTTCGTGGCGGAGGCGCGAGCAAACGAACGGACGCCCCAAGAATTGCTTCACTTGCAACAGGCGTTTGCCGTCGATGGCTTCATTGCGCACCTCCAGCGTCATCATGTGCGGTTTCTGCTTCTCTTCGTCTTCATTGTGAGATAATTGCGCTTCTTCCTTGGCGAAGTCCACGTGGAAGATGTAGCGGATGGCGATAATCGTGCCGATGATGCCCAGCACGCCCAACGGATAGGCGCAAGCATAACCCAAGGCGATGGGGTCGCCCGTGTAGTGCAACTGGTTCAAAGCCTCTTGCGCGGCGCCCAAACCAGGCGTGTTGGTGACTGCGCCGTAAAGGATACCTACCATCATGGGCAGTTCCACCCGCCCGTTGGCAATGAAGTAGATGCTGAGAGCCACGATGATGTTGAGCGCAATGATGAGCACCGCCAGCAGGTTCAGCGTCATGCCTCCCTTCTTGAAAGACGAGAAAAACGACGGGCCTACCTGCAAACCGATGCAGAATACGAACAACGTCAGACCAAACTCTCGCAAAAAATGCAAGATAGGCGTGGATACCGTGAAGCCGAAGTGCCCCACCAAGATGCCCATGAAGAGGACAAACGTCACGCCCAGCGAGATGCCGGCAATCTTGATCTTGCCAAGCAACACGCCCACCGCAATCACAAACGAGTAGAGCAACACGATGTGAGCCACGGAGGACGGGTCCCATAGTAAACTGTTTAACCAATCCATAAATCTATAATGTTAAATGATTCTAAGCACTGGGTTTTTGCCCGCAAAAGTACGCATTAACGCGGAAGAAGGCAAGCATTTCCGTGAAAAAAATGAGCATTTCAGTATCCCTTAATCGACTAATTGCCTATATTTGCACATTCAAGTGTGATGACACTAATTTCAACCTACATTATAAATAGATAAACTATGGCAGAAAACAAAGAAAAACTCTTCTTTGACTTCCCCCCCGTCAGCACCGAAGCGTGGATGGGGAAAGTCACGGCCGACCTGAAAGGTGCCGACTTCGAGAGGAAACTCGTTTGGAGAACCAACGAGGGATTCAACGTGAAACCTTTCTACCGCCGTGAAGACCTCGACGGGCTGAAGACGAGCGAGGCCCTGCCCGGCGAATTTCCCTACTTGCGTGGCAATCGGAAGGATGACAACTCTTGGCTTATCCGGCAAGATATCCGTGTGGAAGATCCCGCCGAAGCCAATGCCAAGGCGCTGGACATCCTGAACCGTGGCGTCGATTCGCTGGGATTCAGTGTGAAAGCCAAGCAACTGGACGAGGCCTACCTGGAAACCCTCCTGAAGGATATCAAAGCCGATTGCGTGGAGCTGAACTTCTCCACCTGCCAAGGACATGTCGTGGAGTTGGCCAACCTGCTTGTCGCTTATTTCGAAAAACAGGGCTATGACCTCTCTTCGCTTCGTGGCTCCATAGCCTACGACCCGCTAGGCAAGATGCTTTCCAAAGGCAAGGAGCGCACCGTCCTGGCCGAGACGGGCAAAAAGCTGCTCGATGCCTCCGCCAAACTTTGTGGCTATCAAGTCCTCGGCGTGGAGGCGTCAATGCTTTGCAATGCCGGCGCCTACATTTATCAGGAATTGGGCTATGCCTTGGCTTGGGGCAATGAATACCTCAACGCGCTGACCGAAGCCGGTGTGCCTGCCGCACAGGTGGCCAAGAACATCAAGTTCAATTTCGGCGTATCGTCCAATTACTTCATGGAAATTGCCAAATTCCGCGCTGCTCGTATGCTTTGGGCGGATATTGTCAAGCAATACCTCGCTCCCGATGATTGCAAGTGTGCCGCCAAGATGCACATCCATGCTGTGACTTCAAAGTTCAACCTCACGCTCTTCGACTCCTACGTCAACCTGCTTCGTACGCAGACGGAAGCCATGAGCGCCGCCTTGGCCGGCGTGGAGTCGATGACGGTTCTTCCTTTCGATGCGGCATACGCCGAACCCAATGAATTTTCCGAACGCCTGGCGCGCAACCAGCAGCTCCTGCTTCGCGAGGAATCCCACTTCGACAAGGTGGTAGACCCCGCCGGCGGTTCTTATTATATTGAAAACCTGACCGCTTCCATCGCCGCACAGGCTTGGAAACTTTTCTTGGCCGTAGAGGAAGAAGGCGGATTCTATGCTTCCGTCAAAGCCGGCAAGGTGCAGGAAGCCGTCAACGCCAGCAACCGCGCCCGCCACGAGGCCGTGGCCCGCCGCAAGGAAGTCTTGCTCGGCACCAACCAATTCCCCAACTTCACCGAATTGGCCGGCGAGAAACGTCCGTTGGAAGCTGCTTGTTGTTGCGGCGGCGGACACGAACATGCTTGCGAAAAAGATTGCGCCCAACTCGACTTCTCGCGTGCCGCCAGCGAGTTCGAAGCGCTCCGCTTGGAGACCGAACAAAGCGGCAAGCGTCCGAAAGCCTTCATGCTGACCATCGGCAACCTGGCCATGCGTCAGGCGCGCGCCCAGTTCTCGTGCAACTTCCTGGCTTGCGCCGGCTACGAAGTCATCGACAACCTGGGCTTCGCTTCCGTGCAGGAGGGCATCGACGCCGCCATGGCCGCCCAGGCGGACATCGTGGTGCTCTGCTCCAGCGACGACGAATATGCCGAATATGCCATCCCCGCCTACCAGGCTTTGGCCGGACGCGCCATGTTCATCGTGGCCGGTGCTCCCGCCTGCATGGACGAGCTGAAGGCTGCCGGCATCGAGAACTTCATCCATGTCCGCGTCAATGTGCTGCAGACATTAAAGGAATACAATGCTAAATTATTAAGTTAACAAGGGGACAAGGGGATAAGATACAAGGCGTGTCCTTGTCAACTTGTCAACTAAATCCTCGTCAACTATAAATGACAATGAGAAAAGATTTCAAGAACATCGACATATACGCCGACTTCAAGCCCGCCAACGGGGCTGAGTGGCAAAAGGCCAACGGCATCCACGCTGACTGGAAGACGCCGGAGCACATTGAAGTGAAGCCTGTTTATACCAAGGAAGACTTGGAAGGGATGGAGCACTTGGATTATGCCGCCGGCATACCGCCCTATCTGCGTGGCCCGTACTCCATGATGTACACTTTCCGTCCTTGGACTATCCGTCAGTATGCCGGATTCTCCACGGCCGAGGAATCCAACGCTTTCTATCGCCGCAACCTGGCTTCCGGCCAAAAAGGTTTGTCGGTTGCTTTCGACCTGCCCACGCACCGCGGCTATGACCCGGACAATGAGCGCGTGGTGGGTGATGTCGGCAAGGCAGGCGTGTCCATCTGCTCGCTGGAGAATATGAAAGTCCTCTTCGAGGGCATTCCCTTGAACAAGATGTCCGTCTCCATGACGATGAACGGCGCCGTGCTGCCCGTCATGGCCTTCTATATCAACGCCGGATTGGAGCAAGGCGCCAAGTTGGAAGAAATGGCCGGTACCATCCAAAATGACATCCTGAAGGAGTTCATGGTGCGCAACACCTATATCTATCCGCCTGCATTCTCCATGAAGATTATCTCCGACATCTTCGAGTACACCTCGCAGAAGATGCCGAAGTTCAACTCCATCTCTATCTCCGGATACCACATGCAGGAAGCCGGTGCCACAGCTGACATCGAACTGGCTTACACCTTGGCCGACGGATTGGAATACCTCCGCGCCGGTGTCAATGCCGGATTGGACATTGACGCTTTTGCCCCGCGCCTTTCCTTCTTCTGGGCCATCGGCACCAACCACTTTATGGAAATCGCCAAGATGCGTGCCGCCCGTATGCTGTGGGCCAAGATTGTGAAGCAGTTCAATCCGAAGAATCCCAAGTCGCTGGCACTGCGCACGCACTCGCAGACATCCGGCTGGTCGCTCACGGAGCAAGACCCCTTCAACAACGTGGGGCGTACCTGCATCGAGGCCATGGCCGCCGCCTTGGGCCACACGCAATCCCTGCACACCAACGCTTTGGACGAAGCCATCGCCCTGCCGACGGACTTTTCCGCCCGCATCGCCCGCAACACGCAAATCTATATCCAGGAAGAGACCTACGTCTGCAAGAATGTGGATCCCTGGGCAGGCTCCTATTACGTGGAGTCACTGACCAACGAGATTGCCCACAAGGCATGGGAGCACATTCAGGAAATCGAGAAGCTGGGCGGCATGGCCAAGGCCATCGAGACGGGCATCCCCAAGATGCGCATCGAGGAAGCTGCCGCACGCACCCAGGCCCGCATCGACAGCGGCGTGCAGACCATTGTCGGCGTCAACCGCTATCGCCTGGACAAGGAAGCTCCCATTGACATCCTCGAAATCGACAACACCGCCGTGCGCCAGGAGCAGGAAGAGAATCTGAAGAAGTTGAAAGCCAACCGCAACCAGGCCGACGTGGACAAAGCGTTGGATGCCATCACCGAGTGCGTCAAGACCGGCGAAGGCAACCTGCTGGAGTTGGCCGTGGAAGCTGCCCGTGTGCGTGCCACCTTGGGCGAGATTTCCTATGCGTGCGAGAAGGTAGTAGGACGTTATAAAGCAATGATTAGAACCATATCAGGCGTGTATTCATCAGAAAGCAAAAACGATGCAGACTTCGCCAAGGCATGTGAGCTGTGCGAGAAGTTTGCCAAGAAGGAAGGTCGCCAGCCGCGTATCATGATTGCCAAGATGGGTCAGGACGGGCACGACCGTGGTGCAAAAGTCGTAGCGACGGGTTATGCCGACTGTGGCTTTGACGTGGACATGGGCCCGCTCTTCCAAACCCCGGCGGAAGCTGCCCGCGAGGCTGTGGAGAACGACGTTCATGCAGTGGGCGTATCCTCTTTGGCGGCAGGCCACAAGACCTTGATTCCGCAGTTGATGGACGAGTTGAAGAAGCTGGGTCGCGAGGACATCGTGGTCTTTGCCGGCGGCGTCATTCCCCCGCAGGACTATGACTTCCTCTACAAGGCAGGCGTGGCTGCCATCTTCGGCCCGGGTACTCCAGTGGCCAAGGCTGCTTGCCAGATTCTGGACATCCTGATGGACGAGGAATAAATCCTTTGAAATTTTAAACGAAAGTAGGGGAAAGAACTGAAAGAATCTTTCTCCTACTTTGTTTTAAAAACAATCCTTTGATGATTCTTGTCCGGCGGACAGACTTCAGAGCGCAAGTTTCTTCCGCACAAACTCTTCGATAAAGTCCACCGTGCCATCAATGCCCAGCACTGATGAATCAATGCAGAGGTGATAGGATGCGGCGGCTCCCCACTTTTTGTAACTGTAATAATTGTAATACTCCGAGCGTTTCTTGTCCGCCTTGGCCATCATTGTTTCTGCCTCTTGCGCGCCGAAACCATGGATGCGGCACAAACGGGCAATGCGGTCGTCTTTGTCGGCCGAGATGAAAACATTGGCGCAACGCGGATGTTCGCGCAGGATGTAATCGGCGCAACGGCCTACGAAGAGGCACGACTTCTCGGAGGCGAGACGACGGATGACGTCGCTCTGCACCTTGAACAACGAGTCGTTGCTAAGGCAATTGGTGGCCGGCATCGTCCCGTCTGTGATAAAGGGGAAACGCATCCCGAACCATCCGCCCACAAAGCCTTGCGAGGGGCGCTCGTCGGCCCGCTCGAAAAACTCGCTGCACAGGCCGCTCTCTTCCGAAGCCAGCTGGATGAGTTCTTTGTCATAAAAAGATATGCCCAAACGTGCAGCCAGTTTTTCGCCTATCTCACGTCCGCCGCTACCCAATTGGCGGCCGATGTTCACTACAAATTTATTATCCATATTCTAAATCCTCCTGTTTTTGCTGAAACATACGTCTGTCAAAGGACAAAGATACGATAAAAATGAGATATCAGGGCAACCGTGCACAAATAATCAGGGCAACCGCATCAAATTACTAGGGATTTCCGGGATACATAGCCGGAAAAATCGCTCAAAGTGCGGAGAAATCTTGCCATTGTACGCTCGGAAAGTTTAAACGCAGCCTGCGTTTATAAAAACGCAACTTACGTTTATATAAACGTACCCTAAGTTTATATAAACGCAACCTGCGTTTAAACTTTATCTTTTATCTTGGCAGTTTTTCCGGTGGATTTCCTGTTTTTTTCCGGTGGATGAGACGGGATTTCCCGGTAGAATGGGTATTTCTAAGATTCAGGTGCGCTTGCCTTGGGAATTTCGTTCTTATATGTCCAATGATTATGAGGTTGTCAGGGGAATTGCAAAGTGAAGCAACTGCCTTGTCCTATGGCCGACTGGAGCGTGATGTTCCCTCCGTGGCGGTTCATGATTTGGCGGCACAGGCTCAGGCCGATGCCCGAACCGCCGGGCTTGGTGGTGAAGAAGGGGACAAACACCTTGTCTTGCACGTCGGGCAGGATGCCCTCGCCGTTGTCGCGCACGTAGATGAGGCATTTCCAGGAAAGAGCGTCGGCAGTGCCTACCTCGATGCATGGATTCGGAAGTTTGGCGCAGGCTTCGCGTGCATTTTTAAGGAGATTGATGAGCACTTGTTCCACTTGGGCACGGTCGATATTCAGGATAATGTCCTCGGCCGGGACGTGGATGTGTATGGCGGGGTCGGGATAGAGTTTGCGTAGGTCGGTCAGCAGTTCGCGCACGGAGACGAGGCGGCGCATGGGGGCGGGCAGGCGGGTCAGCTTGCGGTAGTTTTCTACGAACTCCAGCAGGCCCTTGCTGCGGCGGCAGATGGTTTTCATGCCTTGCTGCATCACGGCGTAGTTGCGCTCGTTCATCTCGCGCTCGCTCAGGGTCTCGCTCAGGGAGAGGATGGGCGTGATGGAGTTCATGATTTCATGCGTCAGCACGCGGATGAGTTTCTGCCAGGCCTCCATCTCGTTGCGCTCCAACATGCGGGTGCGGAAGTTCCGCATGGCTTCGGACAAATCTTCTGCTATTTCTTCCATCGGGCGGTTGCGGTAGGGCGAGCGGAAGGAAATCATCATGTCGTCGTGGCGCAGGCTCTCCGCCAGATTGCGCATCATGCGCATCTGCACCATTTGCAACCGGTAGAGATGAATGGCTGTGGCCAACAGCAGCAGAGAAAGGGTGGCGGCACAGAACCACAACCGGCTTTCTGCCAAAAGATAAATCCCGACGGACATCAGCGAAAGGCCTGCCACATGGAGCAGGATTGCAATGGAATAGCGTTTCATAATCCCAGTTTTTCTAGTTTACGATAGAGGGCGAAGCGGGTGATGCCTAAGTATTCCGCCGCGCGGGTTATGTTGCCGCCGCTCAGGCGCAGGGCGCGTTCGATGGTCTGTCGTTCTAGTTGCTCCAAGTTTAGCGTCTTGCTTTCTTGTGCCTTGTCCGCACGGGAGTCGGCTGCTTGGAAGAGGAAGTCCTCCGGCCTCAACAGCGATCCGTCGCCCAAGAGCACGGCTCGTTCCATGATGTGTTGCAATTCGCGCACATTGCCCGGCCAGGCATATTTCAGCAGCTTGTTCTTGGCTTCGCGTGTCAGGCCGCGCATCTCCTTGCGGTACTTGCGGGCATAGCGTTGCAAGAAGTGGTTGGCCAGCAGGAGAATATCGTTCCCCCGTTCACGCAAGGGCGGGATGTGCAGTTCGATGGTATTGATGCGGTAGAGCAGGTCTTGTCGGAAACACCCTTCCTCTACCAGACGGTGGATGTCGGCATTGGTGGCGCAGATGAGGCGGACGTTGATGGGCGTGGCCTGCGTGCTGCCTAGGCGGGTGATTTGCCGCTTCTCGATGGCTGTCAGCAGCTTGGCTTGCATCGGCAGAGAGAGGTTTCCAATTTCGTCGAGGAAGAGCGTGCCGCCCGTAGCCGCTTCCATGCGTCCTGCCTTGGACTTGCGTGCGTCGGTGAAGGCGCCTTTCTCGTAGCCGAACAGTTCACTTTCAAAGAGTTGTTCGGGAATGCTGCCCAAGTCGATGGTGACGAAAGGTTTCCCGTAACGGGGCGAATGCCGGTAGAGCATCCGGGCAATGACATCCTTTCCGGTACCATTCTCGCCCAATACCAGTATATTGGCATCGGCTTCGCGCAGTTTTTCCACGGTGGCGAACACTTGGCGCATAGGTTCGGATTCGCCGATGACCTGTTCCTCAGAGTTACCGCCCGCCGGGTCGCTCAACACTTCCACTTGTTCCTTCAACTGGTTTACTTCGCGGCGTGAACGGCGCAACTTCATGCCGGACGAGAGGGTGGCCAACAGTTTCTCCTTCTCCCACGGCTTGGGGATGAAGTCGGTGGCGCCCGCTTTGATGGCACGCACGGCCTTGTCGGTATCGGCGTAAGCGGTCATAAAGATGACCACCGCCTGCGGGTCGATGCGCAAGATTTGCTTCAGGCTGTCGAAGCCTTCTTGTCCGCTGACCACGTCGCGGCTGAAGTTCATGTCCAGCAAGATGAGGTCGGGGCAGAACGTGCGCATGAAGTGTTCGATGCGCTCAGGACTGACGGCCACCTTGATTTTCTCCGCATACGGCTCCAGCAACAGATTGAGGGCGAAGAGCACGTCTTCATTGTCGTCAATGATAAGGATTTTACCCAGTTGTTCCATTGGTTTACACTTGCATTGGTTTTCGCGGACAAAGATACATATAATATCCTTGTGCTGTGCGTGCGGGTTCGCACGATTTTTGTGCGTTTTTGCACACGAATAAACGGTAGGTTGATTTGCTATTATCAGTAAATCAATTGCTTATATGTTTGGCATGGTATTTGATAGATAGGATATGACTAATCATGCCGTTATTATGAAGAAGATGAAGACAAAGATAATATATGTAGTCATGTTCCTTGGGATGTCGTTCCCCGTATGGATGCACGGGCAAGGCGTGACGCTTACGTTGAAGCAAGCCATCGAACAGGCGCGGGAGATGTCGCCCGACGCGCAGAGCGCCCGCCATACCTTCCGTTCGGCCTATTGGAACTACCGCTACTACCGTGCCAACTACCTGCCCGCCCTCACGCTGACCTCCGACCCCTATATGGACCGCGCCATCAACCGCATCACGATGGGCGACGGCTCGGTGCAGTTCGTGGAGCAGAACCTGCTGAGCACCGACCTCAGCCTGAGCGTCACGCAGAACATCGCGCTGACGGGCGGCACCCTCTTCTTGACTACCTCTGCCCAGCGGCTCGACCTGCTGAGCGAACACAGCTCGTCGTGGCAGACTTCGCCCGTGATGATAGGCTACAGCCAAAGCCTCTTCGGCTACAACAGCCTGAAGTGGGACAAGCGTATCGAACCGGTGCGCTACGAGGAGGCGCGCAAGGCCTACGTGGAGACCTTAGAGCTGGTAGCCGCCACCGCCACGCAGAAGTTCTTCGACCTGGCCACGGCGCAAAGCAACCTGGAGATAGCCACCACCAACTACGCCAACGCCGACACCCTCTATGCCTACGCGCAGGGACGCTACGAGATAGGCACCATCAGCGAGAATGAGATGCTGCAGCTGGAAATCAATAAGCTGAACGAAGAGGCCAACTGCATGAGCGCCCGCATCGAGGTGGAGAACGCCATGCAGGAACTGCGCTCCTACCTCGGCATCCGCGAGGACACGGACCTGCAAGTGAGGCTGAACGACTCCATCCCCGACTTTGTGGTGAACCTGAACGAAGCCCTCCTGCTGGCCAACGCCAACAGCCCCGACATCCAGAACATGCGCCGCCGCGAGCTGGAGAGCGAGAGCAACGTGGCCCAAGCCCGCGCCAACGCCGGATTGAAGGCGGACATCTACCTGCGCTTCGGACTCACTCAGACGGGCGACAAGCTGCGCGACGCCTATCGCGACCCGCTGAACCAGCAATACGTCAGCCTCAGCATCTCCCTCCCCATCTTGGACTGGGGGCGCGGCAAGGGGCAAGTGCGTGTAGCCCGCTCCAACCGCGACTTGGTCTATACGCAGGTGGAGCAGGACAAGACTGACTTCCAGCTGAACGTGCGCAAGTTGGTGAAGCAGTTTAACCTACAGTCGCAGCGTGTTCGCATCGCGGCACGTACGGATCGTACCGCCCAACGTCGTGCAGAAGTGGCACGCCGGCTCTATCTGCTGGGCAAGTCGTCCGTACTGGACCTTAACGCCTCCATCAGCGAGAAGGACTCGGCACGGCGCAACTACATCGCCGCCCTCAACGAATACTGGAGCCTCTTCTATACCCTCCGCAGCCTGACGCTCTACGACTTCGAGCACGACAGGCCGTTGGAGGAGGACTTGGAAAGGCTGCTGGAATAAATAGGAATTTATAAGTTGGCAAGGGGACGAGTAAACGAGGCAACAAGGCAAGACAAACGACCTGATTATGCCCTGTCCTCGTAGTCTCGTTAACTTGTCTCCTCGTCAACTAAATTATCATTTACCAACAAGATATGGACATACAACTGGAAAAGAAACCGTGGTACATCCGCTACCG
>CALUOW010000055.1 GCA_944322365.1 uncultured Bacteroides sp. | reverse complement strand
ATGTTGAGCCGCATGGCTGCCATGAGCATACCCGGCGTAATCTTGTCGCAGTTGCTGATGCACACCATGGCATCGGCCTTGTGGGCGTTCACCATGTACTCCACGCTGTCGGCAATCAGGTCGCGCGAGGGCAGGGAGTAGAGCATCCCGTCGTGTCCCATGGCAATGCCGTCGTCGATGGCAATGGTGTTGAACTCGGCGGCAAAACAACCCAGTTTCTCGATTTCTTCCTTCACCAGTTGGCCAATCTCATGCAGGTGGACATGCCCCGGCACGAATTGGGTGAACGAATTGACGATGGCGATGATAGGTCGCCCCATTTGCTCCCGTTTCATGCCGTTGGCCACCCAGAGGGCACGTGCGCCGGCCATGCGTCGGCCTTGCGTGCTGGTTGAGCTTCTTAATGGATGTTTCATATCTCGTTATTCTTTTCTTTGTTGTTCAATAAAAAAGCCTTTCCCGTTGTGGTGAGAAAGGCTCTGTCTTTATACGAAGGTATGAACAAACATACACGTCCTTTCTCACGCTCTTGATGCCACGACCACGACGCGAATAATGTGCAGGACTGCCAGATTCAGGGATGTATGCAAGTTCATCATATTGTTCTTTTTTCTTTATTCTGCTGCAAAGGTAAGTGCTTTTTTAGAATCTGCAAACAATTTGAAGAAAAATATCAGCGAAAAGTGATTATTCGTAAGGAAATAAATCGGGGAGATGTGATTTTATCACAAACTGTACGGGGAAAAAACGCTTGCGCCGCCTTCTTCTCCTTATTGGGCATGAGAATGTCCGGCCTACTGCGAAATCTCCTTTCGTCTGCCGGAAAAAACTCCGAAGTCCTCCGGAAAAACCGGCAAGGTAGTAGATAAAGTTTAAACGCAGCCTAAGTTTATAAAAACGTACCTTACGTTTATAAAAACGCAGCCTACGTTTATATAAACGCAACCTGCGTTTAAACTTTCCGGGCGTGGAAGGGGAGTTCTTGCCCGTACTTGGGGCGTTTTTCCCGGCAGTTTCCCTTGAAAATCCTGAAAAACATGCCGTATTGGCCCAATGTGGTTTCCAAGTATGGAAAAGTAATCTTAAATCATTATCTTTGCAAGGTCGCAATGCGGCAGGAATCCCAAAAAGACGAAAGATATGCTGATACAATTGTTATTTGTGCTTACGGCCATTGTGGTGGGTGCCCGTCTGGGGGGCATCGGCTTGGGCGTGCTGGGCGGCGTGGGTTTGGCCGTCCTTGTGTTTGGCTTCGGGTTGGCTCCCACGGCGCCGCCCATCGACGTGATGCTGATGATTGTGGCCGTGATTGCGGCGGCAGGCTGTATGCAGGCGGCGGGCGGATTGGACTTGATGGTGAAATGGGCGGAGAAGCTGTTGCGCAAGCATCCGCAGCGGATTACGTTGCTAAGCCCGATGGTCACTTATCTTTTCACGTTGGTGGCCGGCACCGGGCATGTGGCTTATTCGGTCTTGCCCGTGATTGCCGAGGTGGCCACGGAGACGAAAATCCGCCCCGAACGGCCCATGGCCATTGCCGTCATCGCTTCCCAACAGGCCATCACGGCCAGCCCCATTTCGGCGGCCACGGTGGCTTTGCTGAGCATGTTGGCCGGTTTTGGCGTCTCGTTGATGGATATATTGGTGATTGCCATCCCTTGCACGTTGGCGGGGGTGATTGCCGGCGCGCTCTATTCTTTGCGGGTAGGAAAGGAGTTGGAAAGCGACCCTGAATATTTGCGCCGCTTGGCCAAGGGCGAGTTGAACAAGCCGCATTACCGGACGCGCGAGGTGGCAGACCACCGCAAGGCGTTGTGGGCCGTCTGCCTGTTCTTGGCGGCTACGGCGGGCATTGTTTTGTTTGGTTCGGTGGAGGCTTTGCGTCCGGTGTTTCATACGTCCGCAGGGAGCGTGACGATGGAAATGTCCCATATCATCGAAATTCTGATGTTGACCGCAGCCGGGCTTATCCTCTTGCTGACCCGCACCGACGGCATCAAGGCGGCACAAGGCTCTGTCTTCCAGGCGGGGATGCAAGCCGTGGTGGCCATCTTCGGCATAGCGTGGATGGGCGACACCTTTATCAATGGCAATATGGAGGCGCTGAAAGGCTCTGTCGAGCAGTTTGTGGCGGAGATGCCTTGGCTCTTCGGCATAGCTTTGTTCGTGATGTCCATCCTTTTGTTCAGCCAGGCGGCCACCATCCGTGCGTTGTTGCCTCTTGGCATCAGCTTGGGCATTTCGCCCGCCGTGCTGATAGCGTTGTTTCCGGCTGTCAACGGCTACTTCTTTATTCCTAATTATCCGACGGTGGTGGCGGCCATCAACTTCGACCGCACGGGGACGACGCGCATCGGCAAGTATGTCTTGAATCATTCTTTCATGGCGCCGGGTTTGATAGCCACGGGGGTGTCCGTCGGCTTGGGTTTGCTGCTGGTGCAGGTGTTGTGAGCGGAAATCCCTCGTCTTCCCAAGCGGATTAAGCGATAATATTTGACATGTGGACGGGGACAAATACCTTTCATCTTCGTTTTTTGTTCGTTTCCATGGAGACGAACATGGAACGAACATGGAACGAAGATGGAACGAACATGTCCCGAACATGTCCTGACCGCGTTTGGAAAGGAAGAAAATGAATTTGTTTTGAAAAAGATGTTTACATCTGCCGCAAGGGGTGTGCACGGTTGTCTGCCGGGCTTAGCGTACATCGGCTCCCCACATCATTTTGTTGCGCAGGGTGTCGAAGAAGCGATGGTTGAAGCGTTTGACCACGCGGATGGTGTAGTCGGCTTTCGAGATGGTGAGGCGGGTTGTCTCGCGGCATGATTCGCTTCGTCCGTCGATGGCCACGAGGAAGTTGTGGCTCCGGCTTTCTACTTCGAGGGTGATTTCGCGGTTGTCGCAGATGACGATGGGGCGCATGTTGAGGCTATGGGGCGCGACGGGCGTGAGGGCGATGGTTTGGCTGTCCGGCGCGATGATGGGGCCTCCCACGCTGAGCGAATAGGCCGTCGAGCCGGTGGGCGTGGCAACGATGAGGCCGTCTGCCTGGTAGGTGGTGAGCAACATGCCGCCCACGGTGGCGCGGATGCTGATCATGGACGAGCTGTCGCGCTTCAGCACGGCAATCTCGTTCAAGGCATAGGGCGAGCGCGTCAGGCGGGGGTCGTCGCACTTCAGTTGCAGGAGGGTGCGTTCTTCCGTGCGGTAGCGGTGGGCGTGTATTTCGTCGAAAGTTTCTTCCATTTCTTCCGGCGATATGTCGGCCAGGAAGCCCAGGCGCCCAGTGTTGATGCCTAGGATGGGGATGCCTTTCCGGCCTACGTGGCTGGCCGCTTTCAGGAAGGTGCCGTCGCCCCCCAGGCTGATGACCATGTCGGCATGGAAGTCGTCTCCGTCGAACAATTCCACTTGGGGGAGGTGCAGGCGGAGGTCGTTGGTCAGGAATTGATAGAATTCCCGGTTGGTGCAGAGTTGGGCGTCGTGTCGCTTCAGCAGGCGAAACAACTGCTCTGCGTGGAAGGATTTCTTGGCTTGGTAGGTGTTACCGAACAGGGCAAATCTCATATTTTAATTCTTTTTACGCGGTGCAAAGATGGCATTTTTTTTGTAGAATGCACCAATGTATCACTATTATTTGTACTTTTGCCGCGAAACTATAACCCTGAAATATGACGAAACTAAGTGTAAACATCAACAAAGTGGCCACGTTGCGCAATGCACGCGGCGGCAACGTGCCTGATGTGCTGAAGGTTGCGCAGGATTGCGAGAGCTTTGGCGCGGACGGCATCACGGTGCATCCGCGTCCGGACGAACGGCATATCCGCCGGAGCGACGTCTACGCTTTGCGCCCTTTGTTGCGTACGGAATTCAACATCGAGGGCTATCCCTCGCGCGACTTCATAGATTTGGTGTTGCAGGTGAAGCCCCACCAGGTGACGCTGGTGCCGGACAGCCCTACGCAACTGACATCGAACGCCGGGTGGGACACGAAGGCCAACTTCAACTTCCTGAGCGAGGTGCTTGACCTATTTAATAATGCAGGCATCCGCACGTCGGTCTTTGTCTCTACCGACGCAGAGATGATAGAATATGCCGCCAAGGCAGGCACCGACCGTGTGGAGCTTTATACCGAGCCTTATGCTTCTGCCTACGCCAAAGACCGCGAGGCGGCTGTTGCTCCGTTTGTCGAGGCTGCCCAGGTGGCGCGCCGTTTGGGCTTGGGCTTGAATGCCGGGCACGATTTGAGTTTGGAGAACCTGACGTATTTTCATCAAAACATTCCTTGGCTGGACGAAGTGTCGATAGGCCATGCGCTGATTTGCGACGCCTTGTATCTGGGCCTGCAGCGCACCATCCAGGAATATAAAAACTGTCTTCATTAAATGGAAGTTATGGATGCAATGATGCTTTTGGCCCAAGCGGCTTCTTCGCTGGGCGAGACGATGGCGGGAGCCAATCCGGTATTGACCCCGGTAGAGGCTGCGCAAGAGATGAATTTATGGGATATGACCGTCAAAGGCGGCTGGATTATGATTGTGCTGGGGGTGATGTCGCTCATTGGCTTCTACATCTTGTTCGAGCGCAATTATGTCATCCGCAAGGCCGGCAAGGAAGACCCTCTCTTCATGGATAAAATCAAAGACTATATCCTGGGCGGGGAAATCAAGGCGGCCATTGCCTATTGCCGGAGTGTCAACACGCCTTCGGCCCGCATGATCGAGAAGGGCATCACCCGTTTGGGACGCCCGGTAAACGACGTGCAGGCCGCCATTGAGAACGTGGGCAACTTCGAGGTGGCGAAGCTGGAAAAAGGCTTCACCATCATGGCCACCATTGCCGGAGGCGCGCCGATGCTGGGATTCCTGGGCACGGTGACGGGCATGGTGAAGGCTTTCTTCGAGATGGCCAATGCAGGCAATAACATCGACATCACGCTGCTGTCCGGCGGCATCTACGAGGCGATGATCACCACGGTGGGCGGCTTGATAGTGGGCATCATCATGATGTTTGCCTACAACTATTTAGTGACTTTGGTGGACGGCGTTGTCAATAAGATGGAGGCGAAAACAATGGCTTTCATGGACTTGCTGAACGAGCCCGCCCAATGATGACGGAACCTTTTAAAAGAATGAGCCAGTGTTAAAACGCAGAGCTAAAATATCGCCCACTTTCAGCATGGCGTCCATGACGGACCTCATCTTCCTGTTGTTGATATTCTTCATGATTACTTCGACGGTGGTGTCGCCCAACGCCATCAAGGTGTTGCTTCCGCAAGGCAAAGAGCAGACCTCTGCCAAACCTTTGACGCGCGTAATCATTGACAAGGAGTTGAACTATTATGCAGCTTTCGGGAATGAGCGCGAACAACCGGTGACGTTGGCCGAGTTGCCCGGTTTCCTGAAGTCGTGCGCCGAGCGCGAGCCGGAGATGTACGTGGCCCTTTATGCCGACGTGAGCGTCCCTTATGGGGAAATCGTGAAGGTGCTGAACATTGCCAACGAGAACCACTTCCGGATGGTGCTGGCCACACGTCCGCCCGACGATAACGAATAATGATGATATGACGGATCCGAAGAAGAAAGGAAAATACATAGGAGCGCTGGGAGCCGTGCTGGTGCACGTGGCTTTCCTCGCCTTCTTGTGCTTGGTTCACTTCGCCATGCCCGAGCCGCAGGAAGAAAGCGGCGTGCCCGTCCTGTTGGGCGACGTGCCGCAAGCCTCCGGATGGTCCGATCCTTCGTTGGTCGAAGTGGAGGCAATGCCTGAAGAAGTATCTGTCCCCCAAGAAACGGTGGAGCAGGAACTCATCACGCAAGACATGGAAGAAACCGTCGCCTTGACCCCTGAGCGCAAGCCTCAAGAATCTGTGAAGCCCGAAAAGACCGAGGCCGAAAAAGCGGAAGAAGCGCGCCGTCTGGCCGAAGCCCGTGCCGAGCAAGAGCGCCGCGAAGCCGAGGAAGCTGCCCGCAAACGGGTGGCAGGAGCCTTTGGCAAAGGCGCCAAGATGGATAGCCGAGGCGAGGCGGAGACCGGCAAGGGCGTGCAAGGAAGTCCGGCTGGCAATGCTTCGACGGGAGCTGCCACAGGCGTGGGCGGTTATGGCGAGTTTAATTTGGGCGGCCGTTCTATCGGTGCGGGCGGTTTGCCGCGCCCCGTGTACAACGTGCAGGACGAAGGCCGCGTGGTGGTGACCATCACCGTCAATCCTGAAGGCCGAGTCATTGCTACGGAAATCAACAAACAAACCAACACCGTGAACCCTGCCTTGCGCAAGGCTGCCGAAGACGCGGCGCGGAAGGCCCGCTTCAACGCGGTGGACGGATTGAACAACCAAGTAGGAACAATTACATATTATTTTAACCTAAAGTAAAAGGAGATTTAAGTATGGGTACAGTTTATGTTTTCTTTGCCGATGGCTTTGAAGAAATGGAAGCCTTTGCTGCGGTGGATGTTTTGAGACGTGCCGGCGTGAAGGTGCAGATGGTGACCGTGACCGAAGACGAGATTGTGAGGGGCGCCCACGGCGTGCCCGTGTTATGCGACAAGAACTTTGATAACTGCGATTTCTTCGATGCCGAGATGCTGGTATTGCCCGGCGGGCTGCCTGGCGCTACCACGTTGGCCGAACACGAAGGACTGTGTAAGTTGCTGACCCGCTTTGCCGGCGAGGACAAGAACATTGCAGCCATTTGCGCCGCTCCCATGGTCTTTGGCAAGCTGGGATTGCTGAAGGGCAAGAAGGCTACTTGTTATCCGGGCTTCGACAAATACTTGGAAGGCGCCGAATACACCGGCACTATGGTAGAGAAAGACGGCAACATCATCACCGGCAAAGGGCCGGGCGCCTGCCTGAAGTTTGCTTTGGCGTTGGTCGAACACCTCTGCGGCAAGGAGAAAGTGAAAGAACTGGAAGAGGCCATGTGCCTGCGTTAAATTGTAGCAGACATGGAATATGTGCTGATTGTAGCCGGAGGAAAAGGCTTGCGCATGGGGGCGGACATCCCCAAGCAATTTTTGCCGATAGGAGGACGGCCTGTGTTGATGCGCACGCTGGAGGCTTTTCGTGCCTATAATCAGGACATACAGATTGTATTGGTACTTCCGCGCGACCAGCAAGATTATTGGGCCGGCCTGTGCGAGGAGTACCATTTTTCTATTCCCCACCAAGTGGCAGACGGAGGCGAGACGCGCTTCCACTCCGTGCGCAACGGCTTGGAGCGGGTGCAAACGCCTGCCTTGGTCGGGGTGCACGACGGTGTGCGTCCTTTCGTGTCGCGCGACGTCATTGCCCGGTGTTACGCTTTGGCGGCTACCATGAAAGCGGTGGCGCCTGTAATCAAAGTGGTGGAGACCGTCCGGCATTTGACAGAAGGAGGAAGCAGCACCGTCAATCGCGATGAATACCGCTTGGTGCAGACGCCCCAAGTGTTTGATGCCGATTTGTTGAAGCGGGCCTATGCGCAACCGTATCAACCTTCGTTTACAGACGATGCGTCGGTGGTTGAGGCATGGGGCGTGCCTGTCGCGCTGACCGAAGGCAACCGCGAGAACATCAAGCTAACCACTCCATTCGACCTGAAAGTAGGCGAAGCCCTTTTGTGAGCCATGTTCGACCTGACCACGCGCGACATCAAATTCCTGACGGGCGTAGGCCCCCAGCGTGCAGCGTTGCTCAACAAGGAGTTGGATATCCGCTCCATGCACGACCTTCTTTATTACTTTCCTTATAAATATGTAGACCGCAGCCGTATCTATGCCATTCGCGAGATTGACGGCACCATGCCCTACATCCAGCTGAAGGGCGAAATCCGAGGCTTCGAATTGGCGGGCGAGGGACGCCAACGCCGCCTGATAGCCCACTTTGGGGACGGTACGGGTATTGTGGACTTGGTTTGGTTTCAAGGCATCAAATACGTCACGGGCAAATACAAAGTACACAAGGAATACGTTGTTTTCGGCAAACCTGCCCCCTTTAACGGACGCTTCAACATCGCCCATCCGGACATCGACGAGGTGACGGAGCTGAAACCTTCGACGATGGGCCTCCAGCCTTACTACAACACGACAGAGCGCATGAAGCGGGGATTCCTCAACTCCCGTGCCATCGAGCGGATGATGGAGAACCTGCTCAAGCAAGTGACCGAGCCGTTGACCGAAACCCTTTCGCCCGCCATCTTGGCCACGCATCATTTGATGCCCCTGACCGATGCCTTGCGCAACATCCATTTTCCTGCCAACGCCGAACTGTTGCGCAAAGCCCAATACCGCCTGAAGTTTGAAGAATTGTTCTACGTCCAGCTCAACATCTTGCGTTATGCCAAGGATCGCCAACGACGCTATCGCGGCTATGTCTTCAGCCGGGTGGGCGACATATTCAATACATTCTATGCCAGTCATCTGCCTTTCGAGCTGACCAACGCCCAAAAACGTGTGCTGAAGGAGATTCGACGCGATGTAGGTTCGGGCCGTCAGATGAACCGCCTGCTGCAAGGCGACGTGGGAAGCGGAAAGACGTTGGTGGCCCTGATGAGTATGCTCATGGCCTTGGACAATGGTTTTCAAGCCTGCCTGATGGCGCCTACCGAAATCCTGGCCAACCAGCACTACGACACCATTCTGCATTTCCTGGAGGGGATGAATATCCGCGTCGAGTTGCTGACCGGCTCCGTCAAGGGCAAGCGTCGGGAAGCCATCTTGGAGGGCTTGCTGACGGGAGACGTGCGCATCCTCATAGGGACACATGCCCTGATAGAAGACACTGTGAACTTTGCTTCGTTGGGTTTGGCGGTCATCGACGAGCAACACCGCTTCGGCGTGGAGCAACGCGCGCGCCTTTGGACGAAAAGCGAACGGCCTCCCCATGTGCTGGTGATGACGGCCACGCCCATTCCCCGCACCTTGGCCATGACACTCTATGGCGATTTGGATGTCTCTGTGATAGACGAACTGCCTCCCGGCCGCAAGCCCATTGCCACCATCCACCAGTTCGACAACCGGCGCGAGAGCCTCTACCGCTCCTTGCGCAAGCAGATTGACCTGGGGCGGCAAGTCTACATCGTCTATCCCCTTATCCAAGAGAGCGAGAAAATCGACTTGAAGAACGTGGAAGAGGGCTACGAGCGCATCTGCGCCGCCTTTCCCGATTGCGCCGTTTGCAAGGTGCACGGACGGATGAAGCCTGCCGAGAAAGACGCGCAAATGCAACGCTTCGTCTCCGGCGAGGCGAAAATCATGGTAGCCACCACGGTGATAGAGGTGGGCGTGAACGTGCCCAATGCTTCGGTGATGGTCATCGAGAATGCCGAACGCTTCGGCCTCTCCCAATTGCATCAATTGCGTGGCAGGGTGGGGCGCGGCGCCGAGCAGTCCTATTGCATCCTCGTGACAGGCTACAAACTGGCTGAGGACACACGCAAGCGATTGGAAATCATGGTGCGTACTAACGACGGATTCGAGATTGCCGAAGCCGACTTGAAACTCCGTGGACCCGGCGACTTGGAAGGTACCCAGCAGAGCGGCGTTGCCTTCGACCTGAAGATTGCCGACATTGCGCGCGACGGCCAACTTTTGCAATACGTCCGCGAGGTGGCCAGGCAGGTGGTGGATGCCGATCCGGAAGGCGTCTTGCCGGAGAATGAAATCCTCTGGCGGCAACTCAAGGCGCTGCGCAAGACGAATGTCAATTGGGCGGCTATCAGTTAAGCATCCTCCGCAGAAGATAGCTCCTCACACGCCGAGCAAGTGTCGCCCTCTTTCCGTGCACGTGCCGGCCACTCGCTGAACTCTTGCGTTTGCTTCGTCTACAAGCATCTTTTGCAAAAACATGTTGTATAACATGTTTTCTGTAACTTCTTGTTTCATAACGGTTTATGAAATTGTTCGCTCTTGTTTCTCAAATTTTGATTAAAAAATAGTTAAGAGGGGATTCGTCCATTCAATAAGAATTGTTACCTTTGAGGGAATTTTTAATTAACCCGAATAAGAAACAGGTGACACGCCTTCAAAAAGAATAAGAGAACGAATGAAATTGCCCTTGATTAAAACCCTCTGCTTGGCAGCGACGATGGCATTCAGCGCGAATGCTTTCTCGCAAGACCTCATCGCCCGCCAAGCGCCCGTAGACCGGAAATTGAAAACCGTAGACTCGCTGGCGCTTCAAAAGCAAATCCGCGTAGAACAATCCCTCTATCCCGCATTCGATATTTACCCTTCTTGGAATAACGACGTGGTGGCTGCCTATAAAGATGCCATCGTCCCCGAATCATTCACCTTCGACCTCACAGGCTTCTGCATGCCCACCGAACATACCCGCATTACCGATGTCTTCGGCTATCGTCCGCGCCGCCGCCGCCGTCACGAAGGGCTGGATATCAAGGTTTATGTCGGCGATACCATTCGCGCTGCTTTCGACGGCAAGGTCCGTGTGGTGAAGAACCAAGGCCGCTATGGCTACGGCAAATACGTGGTGATTCGTCATGACAACGGCTTGGAAACGTTATATGGCCATCTGTCCAAACAATTGGTGAAGCCCGACCAGTTGGTAAAAGCAGGCGAGCCTATCGCATTGGGCGGAAACACAGGACGTTCCACCGGCTCGCACCTGCACTTCGAGACGCGCTTTTTGGGCAAACCGCTGAATCCCGCCCTGATGTTCGACTTCGAGAAGCAGGACATCGTGGCCGATACCTATACCTTCCACAAGGAAAAGAGCGACAGCAAGAAAGCATCGTCCCGCAAAGGCATTTTCTATAAGGTCAAGAGGGGCGACACTTTGTCCAAGATTGCCCAACGGCAGGGCACGACGGTCAGCCAGCTTTGCAAGCTGAACCGCATCACGCGCCGCACCGTTTTGCGTCCGGGCCAAGTATTGCGCTGTTCATAAAAACGTAGACAATCATACGCGAGGGGGCACTTTAATATAATTTAGAGTGCCCTCTTTTTTCTTTTTCTCTTAGATTATTCCTACCTTTGCATACCATTTTTAGGATATGAACGATACGAAGCAACAATTTGAACAGGTGATGGCCCTCTGCCGCGACTTGTTTGCCAAGAAGCTGCACGACTATGGCCCCGCGTGGCGCATCTTGCGTCCCTCGTCGGTGACGGACCAGCTCTACATCAAGGCCAACCGCATCCGCAGCATCGAGGTGAAGGGCGTCTCGTTGGTGGACGAAGGCATCCGGCCGGAGTTTATGGCCATTGTCAATTACGGCATTATCGGCCTGATTCAGCTGGAGCTGGGCCATGCCGACAAGGCCGATATTTCCAACGACCAGGCTTTGGCCCTCTACGACAAGTATGCCAAGGCGTCGCTGGACTTGATGCTGGCCAAGAACCACGACTACGACGAGGCATGGCGCGGGATGCGGATAAGCTCGTACACCGACCTCATCCTGATGAAGATATACCGCACCAAGCAGATAGAGGCGTTGGCCGGACAGACCTTGGTGTCCGAAGGCGTGGACGCCAACTATATGGACATGATCAACTATTCCGTTTTCGGCCTGATAAAGATTGAGTTTGGAGACTGAACAAAGACATATCATCTGTAAGGTGGCGGTCAACCTGTGCCGCTTTGTGCTAGGCGTCACCTTTATCTTCTCCGGTTTTGTCAAGGCGGTAGATCCCTTGGGCTTCTTCTACAAGATTCAAGACTACCTGGCCGCCTTCGGCATCGGCGGGTGGGTGCCCCCCATCTTGTCCCTGCTGGCAGGCATAGGCATGTCGGCGGTGGAGTTCTGCGTAGGCATCTTCCTGTTCTTCGGCATCCGCCGTCAGGTGGCCTCCCTCATCGCGTTGCTCCTGATGGGGGTGATGACGCCTCTGACGCTTTACCTTGCCTTGTTCGACCCTGTGGCCGATTGCGGTTGCTTTGGCGATGCGTGGGTGTTGACCAACTGGCAGACCTTCGGCAAGAACGTGGTGTTGCTGCTGCTTGCCCTCGCGGCCTACAAGGGGCGGCACTTGATGGGGCGTTTCGTCACGCGCAAGCTGGAGTGGATGGTTTCGCTCTATTCCTTCCTTTTCGTCTTTGTCCTTTCGTTCTATTGCCTGGCCATGTTGCCCATCTTGGATTTCCGTCCCTATAAGATTGGCGTGAACATCCCGCAGGCGATGGAGGTGCCCGAAGGCGCCCGGCTCAGCGTCATCGAGACGCGCTTCGTCTTGGAGAAGGACGGCAAGCGGCAAGAATTTACGCTGGACAACTATCCGGACAGCACGTGGACCTTTGTCGAGTCGCGCTCTGTCGTGGTGGAAGAGGGCTACGAGCCACCCATCCAAGACTTTAAAATGACGGACTTTAAGACGGGCGAGGACTTGGCCGGCCGCGTTTTGGCCGATTCCAACTACGTCTTCCTGCTGGTGATGTACCGTGTGGAGGAGGCCGACGACAGCCACATAGACCTCGTCAACGAGATATACGATTACAGCGTGGAGCATGGCTATGCCTTCTACGCCCTGACCTCTTCGCCTGCCGAGGCGATAGAATTGTGGAGCGACCGCACGGGCGCCGAATACCCCTTCTGCCAGATGGACGACATCACGCTGAAGACCATCATCCGCTCCAACCCCGGCCTCTTGCTGCTGAAGGGGGGCACCATCCTGAACAAATGGAGCGACAACCAACTGCCCGACGAGTATGCCCTGACCGACAGCCTCGACAAGCTGGAGCTGGGCCGCCAAAAGCCGGTGAACGACGCGCGCACCATTGGCTACGTCCTCCTGTGGTTCATCGTCCCCCTGCTGCTGGTTATCGCCTTGGACTATTCGGTGGTGAGGCCCTGGGAAAAGCGGAAGGCGCGGAAACTGGCGCAGAAACAGAAAGAAGATTCATTAACCCTTTAATAATAAACAATCATGAGAAAGAACATTGTTGCAGGAAACTGGAAAATGAACAAGACCCTCCAAGAGGGCATTGCTCTGGCAAAAGAACT
>CALUOW010000054.1 GCA_944322365.1 uncultured Bacteroides sp. | reverse complement strand
GGAGTCGATGCCCGGCTTCATGGCGGTGTCGCCCCACCATTGCAGGCCGTAGAGGTCTTCGGTGTAGCGGTAGGTCTCGCCGCCGGGGATAAGGTCTTCCAACGTGGGCATCCGCAAGGAGGTTGCGGCGGTGCCTGGAGTAGTTTCTTGTGCCATAAGCATAGCGGGCGCCATCAGCAGGGCGCACAGGATTTTAGTCAGTCGTTTCATGTGGAGTAGTAGTGTCTGTATGGGATTTATCTTGTTGTTCTCTTGCCTCGCGCCGCTTCCGCTCCGGATAGGATTCGCCCGAACGGGGACGGCGGTCGCGCTCCGGACGTTCGGGGCGTTCGGGACGGCGGCGTTCCTTCTCGTCTGCACGGAAGGGGCGGCGGGGTGCCGACGGACGGCGGTCGCGGGAGTCGCGTGCCTCGCCACGGCGTTCACGATGCTCGGCCTGGCGGGGCTTGTCCAATGCTTCGCCGCCCTCGCGGAACTCCTTGTACTTGCCGTCGAATATCTCATACTTGCGGAACTCGCAATCCAGGCCGCCGTTCTGCAAGGGGATGCGCGCGCTGGGCTTCAGGCCGATTTGATCGAAGCACTCGTCGCGGTAGGACAATATCCACGCCGTGTTGCCCGCGAAGGCGTGTTTCAGGCGTTCGCCTATCATCTGATACAGACCCAGCAGGTCGGTGCTGGAGATGCGTTCGCCGTAAGGCGGGTTGGTAATGATAAGGGACTTCTCCTGCGGCTGCCCGAACTGTTGGAAGGGCTGCACCTTCAGCACGATGTCGCGCCCCACGCCCGCCGCCTTCACGTTGCGCTGGGCGATAGCGTTGGCCTTGATGGAGTTGTCGTAGCCGTATATCTTGTGGGCGAACTCGCGCTCTTGGCTGTCGTCGTTATAGATGCGCTCCAGCAGGTCGGCGTCGAAGTCGGGCCAATTCTCGAAGGCATATCCTTGGCGGAAGACGCCCGGAGCAATGTTACGCGCGATGAGGGCCGCTTCGATGGGGATGGTGCCCGAACCACACATCGGGTCTATCAAGTCGCACTCGCCCTTCCAGCCCGTCAGCAGGATCATGCCTGCGGCCAGCACTTCGTTCAGCGGGGCTTCCACGGCCTCCTGGCGATAACCGCGCCGGTGCAGGGACTCGCCGCTGCTGTCCAACGACAGGGTGCACTGCGTCTGCGCGATGTGGATGTTCAGCAGGACGTCGGGATTGGTGATGCTGACGCTGGGACGCTTGCCCGTCCGTTCGCGGAAGTAGTCGGCGATGGCGTCCTTCACGCGATAGGCCACGAACTTGCTATGACGGAATTCCTCGCTGAACACGGTGGCGTCCACGGCAAATGTCTGGGCGGAATCCAAGTAATCCTCCCACTTCACGTCTTTGACCGCCTCGTAGACCGCGTCGGCATCCGCCGCGTCGAAGTGCTTGACGGGCTTCAGCACGCGCAAGGCGGTGCGCAGGCAGAAGTTGGCCCGGTAGAGCATCTCCTTATCGCCCGTGAACGACACCATGCGCCTGCCCAGCGCGATATTGTCGGCGCCCAGCGCGGTCAACTCGGCGGCCAGCACTTCTTCCAAGCCTTGGAAGGTCTTGGCAATCATCTCAAAGGTTTGTTCCATATTATCTTAGCTACAAGTTACAAACTGCAAGACTACGGGTTACGGGCATTGTCCCCGCCGCCCATAGCCGGATTTCATTTTCTCTGCACGATTCTCGCCCCCGCCGGCACGTCTTCCGTCACCCAGACGTTGCCACCGACGACGGCTCCCCTACCCACCGTGACACGCCCCAGTATGGTGGCGTTGGAGTAGACAATCACGTCGTCCTCCAAGATGGGATGCCGGGGGATGCCCTTGATAGGATTCCCGTCCTTGTCCAGCGGGAAGCTCTTTGCGCCGAGAGTGACGCCTTGGTAGAGCTTTACGTTTCGGCCGATGACGCACGTCTCGCCAATGACGACGCCCGTGCCGTGGTCGATGGTGAAATAATCGCCAATCTGCGCTCCGGGGTGGATGTCGATGCCCGTCTCGCTATGCGCCATCTCGGTGATTATGCGCGGGACGAGCGGCACGTCCAAGAGCAGCAACTCGTGCGCCAAGCGATAGTTGCAGATGGCGCGTATGGCCGGATAGCAGCTGATGACCTCGCCGAACGAGCGTGCCGCAGGGTCGCCGTTGTAGGCAGCCTCCACGTCGGTAGCCAGCACGCGGCGCAGCCGGGGCAGGGTACTGACCAAGCGGGCAGCCCGTTCGGCAGCCGTTTGGCGCAACGCTTCCAGCTCCTCGCCCTCCCTCCGTTCGTCGGACAGGCAGAGCGCGGCCAGCACCTGCTCGGTCAGCAATTCGAACAACTGCTCGATGTTCACGCCGATGTGGTAGGGCAACGTGCGGCTGTTCACCGTCGAATGGCCAAAATAGCCGGGGAAAAGAATGGCGCGCGTCTGCTCGACAATGCGCCGCAAATCCCGTCCGGAAGGCAATGGGTCGCCTTCGATATGCCGCAGGAAAAGACCTTCGTAAGACTGCGGAGCAGACAGCTCGTCCACGGCTTGCGTCAGGATGTGGGTGAAGTTCAATGGGCTCATCGGTTTGCCTTTTCTTGATAAACAGCCACAAAAGTACGAAGTATCCGCCAAAAAACCTACAAAACAAGCGGCGTATCTATCGAAAAAGGGCATTTTTGCGCCTCCAACGGCGGATATATCGCCACCGAGCGGCTCATCTATCAGCAGCAAGCGGGCGATATATCGGTAGCAAGCGGCTCATCTATCGTCCGGAAACGCGCTAGATAGACGCTGCCTAAGTGCCTCGAAGCATCGCCCAAAGTACTTTGTTTTTTATCCTAGGAATAGGACGGGCATGGAAAATTTTGTATTTTTGCGGGCGTGATTCCTCCAACAGCCGGAATCTGCCCTACAAACACATTTTTAGCAAAGCAAGAAAATACGCATGGAACGATTGTTGCAACAGATAAACGCCCTTGTCCCCCTCTCGGCGGAGACGAAACGCGCCTTGACCGACTGCCTGACGCCCTGCCGCTTCCCCAAGAAGCACCTGCTGGTGAAGGAAGGCGGACGGGAGGGAGCAGCTTACTTCATCGAACGGGGCATCACGCGCTCCTACTGGCTGGTGAACGGCGAGGAAATCACCACCTCGTTCGCCGCCGAGGGCAGCATCGTCTTCAGCATGGACGAGCTCTATTACGACAAACCCAGCGAGGAATACGTGGAAACGCTGGAAGAAACAGAAGCCTGCCGAATCGGCCTGGACGACCTGCGCCGCTTGTTCCGCACCAACTTGGAGATGGCCAACTGGGGGCGCATCATCCACCAAAACGAGTACCGCCGCCTGCACCGCTCGCACAAGGAACGTCTGACGCTGCCTGCCGCCCAACGCTATGAAGCCTTCTGCCATCAGTTTCCCGACGTGGCCCGTCGCGTGCAGTTGGGCTATATAGCTTCCTACTTAGGCATCACCCTCCCCACCCTGAGCCGCCTGCGCGGACGGAAATAGTCGTTTTTTTGTCGCAGGACAAATGCCAAGCGCCGGAAGTTGCCTACCTTTGCGCCGCTTAACCAAAAACAAACTTCAAAAAACTACGGATTATGTCAAGACCTTCTTCCGCCGCATACGCGGACTCCAAGCCTCACTACGAGCTGCTGGACGGCTTGCGCGGCGTGGCTGCGCTGCTGGTAGTCTTCTACCACATCTTCGAAGGGCTGTCCTTCGCCGCCGGAGGCACGCCCATCACCGTCATCAACCACGGCTACTTGGCCGTAGACTTCTTCTTTATCCTCTCCGGGTTCGTCATCGGCTATGCCTACGACGACCGTTGGGGCAAAACGCTGACGCTGGGCAACTTCTTCAAGCGCCGCCTCATCCGCCTGCATCCCATGATTGTGATGGGCGCTGTGCTGGGCGTGGTGTTTTATGTCCTGCAAGGGTGCGAGCAATGGGACGGCACGTGCGTATCCACCTCGCTCATCATGCTGGCTTTGCTGTGCGCCCTGTTTTTCATCCCTGCCGCGCCGGGCGCCAGCTACGACATCCGGGGTAACGGCGAAATGTTCCCGCTCAACGGGCCCAGTTGGTCGCTCTTCTTCGAATACATCGGCAACCTTCTTTACGGCCTCTTCATCCATCGGCTCGGCACCAAGGCGCTTGCCTTCCTCGTCGTATTGACGGGCATCGGGCTGGCATGGTTCATGCTGTTCGATGTCGTGGGCTATGGAATGATAGGCGTAGGCTGGACGCTGGACGGAATGAACTTCTTAGGCGGCCTGTTGCGCATGTTGTTCCCCTTCACGCTGGGGATGCTGCTATCGCGCAAGTTCCGCCTGGTCAAGGTACGCGGCGCGTTCTGGATTTGCTCGGCCGTGCTGCTGGTGCTGTTCTGCGTGCCATATATCGAGGGCAAGACCGGAGCCATTATCTACAACGGCCTCTACGAAGCCTTCTGCATCTTCCTCGTATTCCCCGCGCTGGTGTGGTTGGCCGCTTCAGGCAAGACGACAGACCGACGCTCCACGCTAATCTGCAAATTCTCGGGCGACATTTCATTCCCCCTCTATGCCGTCCACTACCCCGTCATGTACCTGTTCTATTCCTGGCTGATAGAGAACAAGTATTACACCTTCGGCGAAGTATGGCCTGTAGCTGCCATAGTCTATGTAGGCAGCGTGCTCTTGGCCTATGCCGCACTGAAGTGGTATGACGAGCCGGTCCGCAAACGACTAACCAAACGCTTCCTCAAAAAGAAGAACTAAAGGAATATCTACAAGAAAGGCGGCGTGCACACGGGCACACCGCCTTTTTGTTTCAATACGCGGACACCGCGCTATCCTCCTTTCATTCCGCCGCTTGCTGCATGCTCAGCGCGTCCAGCACCGAAGCTGCGGCCACCAAAGAAGCATTCCAGTTGATAGCTACGCCGTTGGAAGCAAAAGATTGGTCGGAATCCACATAGGATTCATCCGGCAAGTCCGACGGATAAGCTACCTGCGCGTGGTCTTGCTGTCCGGGATTGGAGCCGCCCACCAGGAAGCCCGGAAGAGGCGCGTCGATGCCGTCGGACACTGCAAGAGGATGGCAGGGACGCAGGGGACTCTTCTGCCCCAAACCTGTGACAAAGCAATAGCCCAATGGGTTACGGCCCAACAGATAATCCATGTTGCGGTAGGCATTCGTCAGGTAGCTCCTGTTGTCGTTCACCAAATAGGCATAGGCCAATGCAAGGGCTTCGTTGGCGCACTGCTCGCCCAGGCCGCCCAGGAAGAAGTCCACCTCCTCATCGCCATAGGGTGCATGGAAGGCCGCTTGGTCCGCCCCCTTCACCGCATTGGTAGCATAGGCTTGCAAATAACTCTTCAGCGAACTATACAAAGCATCGGCCACCGTGCCCTCCAATTTGCGGCCAGGCAACAGCCAAGTGTACGCGCCCAAGGCCGAAACATTGGCCGACGAGGGCAAAAGGAATGTCCGTGGGGCTTGTTTGACAGCCTTGATCAGATAGGACTGCTTGCCCGTGGCGTAGTAGAGTTCGGAAGCAGCCCAGAAGATTTCGTCCATCGCGTCGATGTCGCCATACTCGCTCGTCGTGATGTCCGGGTCGTAAGCCTCGTTGACGGCTTCCTGCTTATACTGCTTGTCCGGATGCAACTCCGCCCAGCCGTAGGCGCGCTCTGCGGCGCGGAGAGCTTTGGCGGCAAAGCCGGGATAATCTTTGGCATAGGGCTTGAACAGCATAGATGCTTGTGCCATCACGGCGGCAAAGTCCAACGTGGCAGTCACGCTTTTCTGCACCACGTAGCGCGTCTGCTGGCAGTCGGCGGGCTTCACGGGACCTTCGGGCGACGGTGCGGTCAGCTTGTGATAGACTCCGCCGTCGGCAGGGTCCTGCATGGTCAGCAGCCAGCTAAGGCCGTAGTAAACCTCGTCCAAAAGGTCGGGCGTGGCGTTGCCGCTTTCGGGGATGCCCACGCGCTGCTTGCTGAAGTAGTCGGGAAACAACCGATAAGCCGACTGCATCAAGCCAATGCTGAAGGCGGTATTAACCACGTATTTGCCATAGTCGCCTCCATCGTACCAACCCTTCGGGGCAGACAGCACGTCGCCCGCCTTGCGTTGCGGCCCGGCGGCGCTGGGATGCACCTGCACCTCGGTATCGGGATGTGCGGCAGGGCGGCTCCATTGTCCGGCATACGCCTCTTCAATCGGCATACCGGCCCGTTGGTAATAGAACGCCTTGAGGGCAGCATCGGCCACGGAAGCCAACGGACGTTCCTTGATTTCGAATGCGGCCGTGTCTCCACCCGCCAGCAACAGGTAGTTGCCGGGCTTGTTCAGCGAACTGAAATCCATCGTCGTGCCCGTCCGGGCAGCCCACGCATTGGCCACCGTCGTTGCGGTAGCGCCTTTCAATACTTCTTCGCCCGTAGCCGCGTCCAGCACGGTGAAGTCTGTCACTCCCACTGTGTCCGCCACGGCGACTTTCTCCTGAGCGGGGAAATAGCCCAGCTGGTTCAGTCGGATTACATCGGCGGCGGGGCCGCTGCACGAAGCCAGCCCGCCTGCCAAAATTGCCAAACCAATCAGTTTCTTCTTCATAAGATGTTGTAATAATGTATGTTTCTTTGCCGATATGGCCCGACAAAGTAACGATTTTATCCCGAATCCTGCAAATATATGCCCCGTTTCCTGGCGATAGACGCGCCGCAAGCGGGATTCATCCCCTCTCCCCGAAACTTAAGCAATCCTAATTATCAGGCAAATTGCGCGTGTTTCATCCAAAATCACTATCTTTGTGCCCGTATCTCCCTGCGCAGCCAGGGAAAATGCCCCGAAGAGAAAAAAACAACAACCAATAAGACTGAATGAAACAGTACAGAACCGTAAACAACCTGATGGGTTGGATTACTTTCCTCATTGCGGCCACGGTCTATTGCCTGACCATAGAGCCTACGGCCAGCTTCTGGGATTGTCCCGAGTTCATCACCACCGGCTATAAGCTGGAAGTGGGACACCCGCCCGGCGCGCCGTTCTTCATGCTGGTGGCCAACCTGTTCTCTCAATTCGCCTCCGACCCCTCCGAAGTGGCCAAGATGGTGAACTATATGAGTGCCCTGATGAGCGGGGCGTGCATCCTGTTCCTCTTTTGGACCATTACGCACTTGGTGCGCAAGCTGGTCGTGAAGGACGAAACGAACATCACCACCGGACAAATCGTCACCATCATGGGCAGCGGATTGGTGGGCGCGCTGGCTTACACGTTCAGCGACACCTTCTGGTTCTCGGCTGTCGAAGGCGAGGTATACGCTTTCTCGTCGCTCTTCACCGCCCTTGTCTTCTGGTTGATCCTGAAATGGGAAGACGTGGCCGACCAGCCTCACAGCGACCGTTGGCTGGTGCTCATCGCCTATCTGACGGGCCTCAGCATCGGCGTGCACCTGCTCAACCTCCTTTGCCTGCCCGCCATCGTCCTTATCTACTATTATAAAAAGGTGCCCCATGCCAACGCCAAAGGTTCACTTTGGGCCTTGCTAGGTTCTGCGGTGCTGGTGGCGGTGGTACTCTACGGTATCGTGCCCGGCATCGTGAAGGTGGGCGGATGGTTCGAACTGCTGTTTGTCAATACCTTCGGCATGCCGTTCAACACGGGCGTGCTCGTCTACATCGTCCTGCTGGCCGCCGTGCTGATATGGGGCGTCTACGAGAGCTATCAAGACCGCAACAAGCTGCGCATGGCCTTGTCGTTCGTCCTCAGCATCGCCATGCTGGGCATCCCCTTCTACGGGCACGGCGCAGGAGCCGTCGTCATCGGCATCTTGGTGATTGCCGCCTTGTGGCTTTACCTCAACCCCAAGACGCAAGCCGCCCTCAAAGAGAAATACCGCGTCAGCGCACGGGCCATGAACACCGCCTTGCTGTGCACATTGCTCATCGTGATAGGCTACTCGTCCTACGCGCTCATCGTCATCCGCTCCACGGCCAACACGCCTATGGACCAGAACTCGCCTGAAGACATCTTCACGCTCGGCGAATACCTCGGACGCGAGCAATACGGCACCCGCCCCCTGTTCTACGGCCCCGCCTACTCGTCGCAAGTAGCCCTCGACGTGAACGACGGATACTGCGAACCGCGCGTCGCCAGCGAAACCACCAAGTTCATCCGCAAAGAGAAAGCCACGCCCGACGAAAAGGACAGCTATATCGAAATACCCGGACGCATCGAATACGAGTACGCGCAAAACATGCTTTTCCCCCGCATGTACAGCAGCGCGCCCCAACACGTCAATGCCTACAAAAGCTGGATGGAAATCAAAGGCCACGACGTGCCCTACGACCGTTGCGGCGAAATGATTATGGTGAACATCCCCACGCAATGGGAAAACATCAAGTTCTTCTTCTCCTACCAACTCAACTGGATGTACTGGCGCTACTTCCTGTGGAACTTCGCCGGCCGCCAGAATGACATCCAAGGCAACGGGGAAATAGAACATGGCAACTGGATAACGGGCATCCCCTTCATCGACAATTGGCTGGTGGGCGACCAAACCTTGCTGCCCACCGAACTGAAAGAGAACAAGGGGCGCAACGTCTTCTATTGCCTGCCGCTCTTGCTGGGCATCATCGGCCTGCTGTGGCAAGCCTATCGCGGACAGAAGGGCATCCAACAATTCTGGGTCGTGTTCTTCCTGTTCTTCATGACGGGCATCGCCATCGTGCTCTACCTCAACCAGACGCCCCTGCAACCGCGCGAACGAGACTATGCTTATGCCGGCTCGTTCTACGCCTTCGCCATCTGGATAGGCATGGGCGTAGCGGGACTGACGCATCTGCTGCTCCACAAACCCGCCAAACCGCAAGCGGACGGCCTGCCTGCCGAAGAACCCGCTTGGGAGCCCAAGGCCATCCCTGCCGCCATCATCTCCCTTGTCTGCCTGCTCGTGCCTGTCCAAATGGCCAGCCAGACTTGGGACGACCACGACCGCAGCGGTCGCTATATGGCCAGAGACTTTGGCGAAAACTACCTGATGTCCCTGCAAGAGAGCGGCAATCCCGTCATCTTCACCAACGGAGACAACGATACCTTCCCCCTGTGGTACGGACAAGAAACCGAAGGCTTCCGCCCCGACGCGCGTACCTGCAACTTGTCTTACCTACAGACGGACTGGTACATCGACCAAATGAAACGCCCGGCTTACGACAGCCCGTCGCTGCCCATCACCTGGGACCGCATGGACTATGTAGAAGGCACCAACGACTACATACCCATCCACCCCGAAATTGCGCAAAGCATCGACCAACTCTATGCCGAAGCCGAGAAAGAAGCCCTGAACGGCAATCCTGAAACGCTGATAAACATCCAAAAGGAGTTTGGCGAAAATCCCTACGAGTTGAAGAACATCCTCGAACACTGGGTGCGCAACCCCAACAACAAGGACCTTAACGTCATCCCCACGGACAGCGTCGTCATCAAAATCGACAAGGAAGCCGTGCGGCGCAGCGGCATGTACATCCCCGGCGACAGCATACCGGACTACATGCCCATCAAGCTCCGCACCAAAGACTATCAAGGCAACTACCAACCCAAACGCGCCCTCTACAAAAACGAACTGATGATGCTCGAAATGTTGGCCGAAGCCAACTGGGAACGCCCCATCTACATGGCCATCAGCGTCGGGCTGGAGAACCAATTGGGCTTGGACAACTACTTTATGCAAGAAGGCCTGGCCTACCGCTTCACGCCCTTCGACAACACCCAAACAGGCGTCAGCCTCGACTCGGAGAAGATGTACGACAACCTGATGCACAAGTTCAAGTTCGGCGGCATCGACCAGCCGGGCATCTACATCGACGAGAACGCCCTGCGCATGTGCTACTCGCACCGCCGCATCTTCGTCCAACTGGTGCAGCAACTGATGCGCGAAGGCAAGACGGACAAAGCCAAAGCCGCCTTGGACTATGTAGAGAAGATGATTCCCGCCTTCAACGTGCCCTACGACTACCAAAACAACTCCCTGCAAATGGCCGAAGCCTACTACCAACTGGGCGAGACGGACAAAGCAGACGCCATCATGAAAGCCTTGGCCGACAAATCGGTGGAATATGCCGTTTGGTACATGAGTTTGGACGACGACCGCTTCTTGGTTTCCGCGCAAGAATACCAGTACCACCTGACCCTGCTCAACACCGAGATAGACGTCATGAAGAAATATGAATCCAAACTGGCGGAAACCTACGAAGAAAAACTGGGCGAACAATACCATCTCTACATGGAAAGAATGGGATACCAAGAATAAAACAATGATAAAAAGATTAGCGATTAGCGGTAAAACTCCTTTCGCCGCTAATCGCTAACCATCTATCGCTAAACACTGACAACGTGTTCATCGAACAACCACCCCAAATAGTCCGCAAGCTCTATCCACGCGCCCTTTGGCGGATGGACCCCACGGAAAAGACCGTCTACCTGACCTTTGACGACGGCCCCATCCCCGAAGTCACCCCTTGGGTGCTCGACCTCTTGGACCACCACGGCGTGAAAGCCACCTTCTTCATGGTGGGCGACAACATCCGCAAGCATCCCGACGTATTCCGCCAAGTATTGGAGCGCGGACACCGCATTGGCAACCACACCTTCCACCACCTGCGAGGCTTCGAGCACAGCGCCTACCACTACCTCGACGACGTACGCCGCGCGCACGACTTTATGCTCAGCGCCGGCGCCGAAACCATGGACGATGCCCGGTTGGAGCAAGCCCTCCACCCCATCCTCTTCCGCCCGCCCCACGGACACATGACCTGGGGGCAATACATGGTCTTGCGCAAGCGGTGCCGCATCGTGATGTGGGACCTCGTCACGCGCGACTATTCGCAAAAAATGCGCCCCCCGCAAGTCCTGGCCAATGTCATGCGCTACGCCCGCAACGGCTCCATCATCACCTTCCACGACTCCTTGAAGTCTTGGCGCAACGGCAACCTGGCCTACGCCCTGCCGCGCGCCATCGAGTTCCTGAAGGAAGAGGGGTATGGGTTCGGGCTGCTGTAAGAAGATCTCTTCTTCAACCGAATATCAAGCGGCCGGCAATCACCAGCGCAGACACTATCAGGCTGGCCTTCAGCCCATACACGCTCAGACGCCACCAATAGCCCATCAACGCTCCCGACGGACGGGGGACGAAAGACTGCGTATTCTCAGCTAAGCAGTGGAGGCAACTGATGCCGCCCCAAGCTAACACAGCAATGCCAAAACTCAAGAAGAGCCCCTTGGCCTTCAGCAGGAAAGACATCAGAGGGAAATACTTGAAGTTGACGTGGAACCATAACCAATCTATATCCACCAGAAAATAGAAAGCCAAATATATGCCCGCCAACGGTAGCAACGCGAAAAACACGAAGAAAGGATAGGTCCAATGCCCCCAATCATTCACCGGGACCATGCCTACCCGTCCGTCCAACGCCGGCGCACGCAACGGAGAATGCTTCTCCAACCAAGCACCCAGCTCTTTGTAAACCTCTATAAAATCTTCATTAAAGTAACTCAATATATAACCGACCATGAACAGCCAGCCCACTATAGACAAGATAAGTTCCCACGTTATCCCCATCGGAATTACCGACAAGCACCCCACATAAGCAAATCCAAGCACCATCGCTGCCACCAGCGTCTGAATCTGCGCCGAATACTGCCCGCGCTCTTGGTTCATCGCCTCCTGCCGCTTCCTTTCCGCTTCTTGTTGCTCTCGCGCCTTATCTTCGGCAATAATCTTCTCCAGCAAGTCCATGGCTTCCCGAACCCCCTCATTCATGCTCTCCCGCAGAAGTATAAGGGCTTCCCGTGGATTCTTCTGCACAGGTCCATAGCCGGTCCACATGAACTTGCCCAACATATACTTGGCATACGGCAACCCCGCCATACGGGCCTGGGTAATCTCGCGCACAGCATCTTGCTGCCGTCCCAACAGATAATAGCAACGCCCACGCAGCAAAGTAGCCTTGGCATTGGCCCCTACCCGATTCAACTCGTTCAGCGCCCCCCGATAGTCCCCTAAATTGAAGAGGTTGAGAGCCAACTCGTACTTATCCGGCAAAACCGACTCGCCAATCAAGCCCAAATGCCGCTTGAAGTTCTCCACCTCTTGATCGGTAAACCGAATATCTTGCTGCACCTCCCGAAGCCGCTTCGTGAAATTGGCATTATCCGTCACGCGCAACCACCTAGGTCCCTCCAACAAGCGGTTCGGATCGTTCACCCGCATATTCCGGTTGAACACAATGAAATAGGGCACGCCGCCCTGCTGCATGAAGTCCCCCACGGGAAGATTCTTATACGAAGCCAAAGTATGCGACAACTGATTGTGATTGATAACCGCCTGCTCCAACGGGGTCTTGTTGCTGGCTCCGCCTTCCACCACGATCTTCGTGCCGTCCTCGGCCGTGTTCACCCACGAGTTGCCCGTGATTTCCACCGAGCCCCCAAAGTTCTTGAATTCAATCCCCACCAGCCAATGGTTGGTCAGCAAGATGGCATCAAGGTTCTTCTGCCCTATGTTGATGTTGCCCAACAGCCAGCCCACGCCTACTTCGCGGGCAAAATACCCTTGAAGCTGCCGATACAACTCCTCAAACTGGGCCGTCTCGCTCGCCGTGAAGCCCGCACGCACAAATTGTCTCAATTCCATCGTCTTCTCTTATTAATTCATTAACCACTATCCTTATTTCTCGCGTTCACAAACGAAAAAAGGTGGCAGGAAGCCCCTTCCGGACGCACCAGACTAGCCTCCTGCCCTTGCCTCCGGAAGGCAAGCCCTAACCAGGCTGCAAAGTAACACAATTTTTCAATACGTGTCAATCACCCAAAAGGGTGACTTTTCAGTTTCGCCGCCTTTTGCCTCCCCAAGGGAAGAAATGCCCGAAAAATCAATTTATACTTACAACAAGGCCCCTCCAAACTCCTTTTTTCTCCCTTCCTAAGCGAAGGACTTTAGAAGGAATTTGGAAGGACTTTGGTAGGGCTTTGGTAGGGCTTTGGCATGACCGGGGAATGAGCGGCGTCAGGCAAGGAAGAATATTTACAATATAATGCCTTGGCCGTTCCTCCTGCCCCATCGCCTGCCAAAACTGCATCAAGACAACGCCATCAACCCGCCAATTGCTATCTCCGACTTAGCAAAACAGTCGTTTCATATCACCCAAAAGGGTGATTTTTATGTTAAAATGCAAAGAAAAACAGCTTTTTATTAGGAAAATTAAAACTAAAGTGTCTAAATTTGCTGAAA
>CALUOW010000053.1 GCA_944322365.1 uncultured Bacteroides sp. | reverse complement strand
AACAGATTTACAAGTGATAAGCCCTGTCCTCGTAGTCTTGTTAACTTGTCAACTCGTCAACTAAATTATCATTTAATTTTCAACATCCACTTAAGACAAGAAATATTTATGGACAATAACAACCCAACGAACGCGGCAGGGACAGCCTGCACGCAGACCGAGATATTCAAGTTTCAGCCCACAAGCGGCGTGGCCGAATACCACGTCATGATTGGCGTGACGGATACGGATTTGCCTTTCGCCGGACAGGCGGAAGCCGTGTTGACAACTTTCTATGATTTGCTGGACGGCGAGCTGAAAGGAGCTGTGCCTGTGTTCAAACGATATTTCCTGAGCGATGCTGCCAACCAGGCGGATGTATTGCTGGGCATGTCGGAAGAGAACCCCGATTGCCCTGTCTCCTTGGTGGAGCAAGCCCCATTGAACAAAACCAAGATTGCCTTGTGGGCCTATCTGCAAACCGGCGTGCAGAGCCAGGTGCTGCACAATGGCCTTTTCGAGGTGAAGCATGGCGCCTACCGCCACTTGTGGGGAGCAAGCGCCTACAACCGTGCCGCCAATTCGGAATATCAGACCCGCCTGTTGCTGAACGACTATGTGATGCAACTGATGGAGCAAGGCTATAAATTGGCCGACAACTGCGTGCGCACTTGGTTCTTCGTGCAGAATGTGGATGTCAATTACGGCGGGGTGGTGAAGGCGCGCAACGCTGTCTTTGCCACGCAGAACTTGACAGAGAAGACGCACTACATCGCCAGCACGGGCATTGGCGGGCGACACGCCGACCCCAAGGTATTGGTGCAGCTGGACACGTATGCGGTAGGCGGGCTGCAACCGGGGCAGATGCGTTACCTGTATGCTCCTACGCACCTGAATCCGACGTATGAATACGGCGTCAGCTTCGAGCGGGGCACGTATGTGGATTACGGAGACCGCCGCCAGGTGTTCATATCGGGCACGGCCAGCATCAACAACAAAGGCGAGATTATGTATCCGCGTGACATCCGCCGGCAGACGGAACGCATGTGGGAGAACGTGGAGGCATTGTTGAAAGAGGCCGGTTGCACGTTCGACGACATCGGCCAGATGATTGTCTACCTGCGCGACGAGGCGGATTATGACGTGGTGAAAGCCATGTTTGGCGAGCGTTTTCCCCATACGCCCAAAGTCTTTGTCCATGCGGCTGTTTGCAGGCCGGGGTGGCTCATCGAGATGGAGTGCATGGGCGTGAAGGCATTGGAAAACAAGAACTATGCCCCGTTCTGATGAAGCGTCTTATCCTTGTTTCGTATGTAGCCTTGGTGGTCGTACTGGCGGTGGCAACGTTTGTCGAGCAGGCTCGCGGCACGGCTTTTATTGGCGAACACGTCTATCATACGGCTTGGTTCTGCGCGCTGTGGGGCCTGTTGGCCGTGCTGACGTTGGTGGCTTGCATTCGGCTGCGCTTGTGGCGGCGCGTGCCTTTGCTGCTGTTGCATGGCTCTTTCCTGGTCATTCTGGGGGGGGGCTTGCTCACGTTTATGGGCGGGCAGCAGGGCGTGCTCCATTTGAAAGAGGGTCAGGCGATTGGCCTTTTTAGGGGGCGGGACAGCGGCGAGTTGCTTCCGTTGCCTTTCACCCTGCGGCTGGACAGTTTCCGCGTGCAGTGCTATCCTGGGACGGACGCGCCGGAAGATTACATCAGCTACGTCCGTCTGTCCTTACCATCCGGCGAGGAACAGGCAGTTACTGTCTCGATGAACCGCATCCTTACGTGCGAAGGCTATCGTTTCTACCAGTCTTCTTACGACCCTGACGGACGGGGAAGTTGGCTTTCCGTCAACCACGACCCGTGGGGCATCGGGGTGACTTATGCGGGCTATGCCTTGCTGGGGCTTTCGATGTTGGGGGTATTGTTTAGTCGGGGCGGGGAGTTCCGCCGGTTGTTGCGGCATCCGTTGTTGCGCAAGGGCGGTTTCCTGGCTGTTTCCTTCTTGCTGGGGACAACTGTGTCAGGGCAGGCGCAAGGGCGGAGGCTGCCGGTGCTGAACGAGCGTCAGGCGGACAGTTTGGCGGCGGTGCAGGTCATTTGTCACGACCGGGTGACGCCCTTCAATACCTTGGCGCGCGACTTTCTGCTGAAGCTGACTGGCCGCCCGACGTACAAGGGCCTGACTCCCGAACAGGTGGTAGGCGGTTGGTTGCTGCATCCCGAAGTGTGGAAGGACGAGCCGATGATTCGCATCAAGAACGCCGCCCTGCGCCGATGCTTGGGATTGGAAAGCGACTTTGCCCGCTTGTCGGATTTGTTCGACGGGCAGACATATCGCTTGCAGGCCTATTGGGATACCACGACCGGCAAGTCGGGCAAGCTGTCGCCTTTGGAAAAAGCCATCGTGGAGACGGACGAGAAGGTGGGGCTTATCCTGATGCTACAGAACGGCACGCTGATTCAGCCTTTGCCGGAAGATGGCAGTGTGGCGCCGTTGTCCGAGGCAAAGGTCCGTGCCGAATTGCTTTACAACCGCATTCCTTTCAACCAAGCGTTGTTCATGTTCAACCTGACGATGGGGCTGTTGGCTTTCGGCTTCTTGCTCTACAAGGGCACAAGACGCACGCCGCCAGTCGGACGGGTTTTCCGTGGGGGGGAGCTGGCGCTTACGGGAGCCTTGTGGGCTGCTTTGTTGTTTCAAGCCTTCGGCTATGGACTGCGTTGGTACATCGGCGGGCGCATCCCTTTGAGCAATGGCTACGAGACCATGCAATTCCTGGCTTTGGCCTCCTTGTTGCTGTCCGTCGTCTTCCGTCGTCGCTTCTCTTTTACCCTTCCTTTCGGCCTTTTGTTGTCGGGCTTTGCTTTGCTGGTGGCCCATTTGGGGCAGATGAATCCGCAAATTACGCCGTTGATGCCCGTGCTGGCATCGCCTTGGCTCAGTTCGCATGTCTCTTTCATTATGATGTCCTACGCCCTTTTGGCTTTCATGCTGCTCAATGGCGTGTTGGCTCTGTGCGTGCGCCGTGAAGCCTGCCGGTTGATGCTGCTCAGCCGCCTGTTGCTCTATCCGGCCGTGTTTTTTCTCGGCACAGGCATTTTCTTGGGCGCCATTTGGGCCAATGTCTCGTGGGGACAATACTGGTCGTGGGATCCCAAGGAGACGTGGGCGCTCATCACCTTTTTGCTCTATGCCTTGCCTTTCCATGCCCGTAGTTTGAGGCGTTTTCGCCGTCCCGTTTTCTTCCATGTCTATATGATTGCCGCCTTCCTTGCCGTGTTGATGACCTACTTCGGCGTGAACTATGTGCTGGGCGGGATGCACAGCTATGCAGGGTGAAATTGCTATACCTCGCGCAGGATGAATTTGTGCATGTCTAAATGATAATTTAGTTGACGAGTTGACAAGTTAACAAGACTACGAGGACAGGGCTTATCACTTGTAAATCTGTTTACTAACAGGCCTCGTTGCCTCGTTAACTCGTCCCCTTGTCAACTTATAAATTCCTATTTAACGCACAAATTCTGTTGGGGCACGAAAGTCGCCTAAAAATACAGTTTCAGCAAGCAGGGATTGTCCTCCTCGTCCCGTGCCGTGAGCGATGCGTATTCATCGGCAGGCAGAATGTGCCGGAGCGATGGGAAATCTTCGGCCTGAAGCACGGAAAGCACGTAAGTGTCCGTCAAGAGGATAGGGCGGACGGGGATGCCTTCGCTAGTCTCTTCGAAGACGTAGGGGCGGTCCTCCTGCTTGTCATAAAAGACGTTGATCCATGCCCTGTCCCGTCCTACGCCGGGGCGCAAGGCTACGTAATAGAAACGGCTGTTCTCGCTTTGACGTTCCATGCAGAAGGGAAGCGCGCCGTCCTCCAGGGCTTCGAGGAGTTGGTGGTTCCTCTCGCTGGAGTTTGCGATGTCCAGATAAGGGGCTAACTTCTGTGCGTCCACGTTCCGGTCTTCAAAGTCCCATCGGTAGGCGGGTTTCATGGTATCCGAAGTCACCTCGTACACGGGATTGTCGAACGCCGTGGCGAAGTATGCCCTCCCTTCGTATTCATAAAACGGCCTCAGTTGCATAAAGTCTATGATCCGGTCGTTGTGCCAATAGCCGTTCAGGTAAGCGCCAGCCATATCCGTCAGCGTTATTCCTTCTTCTTCCTCCTCCACGCACGACCACAAGGCGTAGTTCCCGTCCGGCAGGATGGTTATCGATTGGTAATTGGGCTTGGCGGGGAGTTCTGTCTTCCGGAGGTAATTGCCACCTAAGCCATAGGCCAGGCAATAGCCGTAGGGAGCCAGCAGCCATATTTCTTTCCGTTCGTTGTCGAGGACAAAATCCGAAATCCGCGTATACTCGCCCGGCCCTTGTCCCCGTCGGGATATTTGCCGGACAAAGCCGCCCCCTTTCCCGAACACATACAGGGCCTCCCGACGCTCGTCAAACACATACAAGGAATCTTTGTACGCCCGTATCTTGTCAATGGACATCAGCAGGCAATTGTCGTTGGTCTCCAGGGGGATAACTTCCATCCGGGCGAACAGTTCCTGCCAGCCCACGGGGGAGGCTTCCTTCAAATTGACTTGCAAGGTCCTCGTCGAAGGAGTGTGCGCCGCTTCTCCGCAAGAAAGCAACAGGAGCGGCCATGCCCACCACATTTTCCAGATCTGTTTCATTGTCTCTTTCGCTTTAGTGTTACATGCAAGGGTGATCCGTGTCGGATGTGTTGGCAAAGGTAGGCATTTCCTTCTTTTCTTATCTTTTCGTCCGATGGATTTTTTCATCTGGTGACTTTCCCTTATTTTTGTGCTTGATAAGATGAAAGCAACTAGTTATGAACAAATCAGTAGTTTTTATGTGTTTAATGGCCTTTTGGTGCATACTATCAGTAGGCTGTAGTGAAAACGATACGGAGAAACACCAGCGTCAGCGTGGAAATGTGGTTTCCATTCACGACGATGTTGCCGTGATGCCCATTGACGAGGACGATGTGTTGGTCAGCAATTCGTCCCGTCTTTTCTTGTTGGGCGATTACTTGTTGATTGCCGATTTCAACCCCTTGGACAAGCTCGTCCACGTGTTCGACCGGCAGACTTACAAGTATTTGGCCAGTACCGGCGACCATGGACCGGGTCCTCAGGAAATAACCATCATGGGACATATCGGGACAGACGAAGCGCGGCGTTCATTTTATGTCTTGGACCACGGCAAACTGAAATTGTATGCTTTCGAGATGGATAGCGTGTTGGCTCATCCGGACTACAAGCCGGTGGTGAAGAAAGACCTCAATCCGAAGAGTTTCCCTGACCGCTACCTGTATGTTTCGGACACCCTTTCTTATGCTTTGATGATCCGGCCCACCAGCGCCTCCACCTACCGCCAAACGGTGGCCCGTTGGAATATGGAAACGGACGAAATGTTTCCCATGCCTTACGCCAACCCGAAGGCTACGGTCAACAAGATGACCTTTGCGGCGTCTCTCTCGGACAGCCTGTACGTGGAATGCTATTTTTATCACGACCTGATGACCATTTGCCATTTGGACGGCTCTCTGAAGTGCAACGTCTATGGACCCCGTTGGAGCGACGCGGAATCCCAAGAGACGGCCTATTATTCCAATGTCGTTTTCTGCAAGGACAAGATTGTGGCCAGTTACTCAGGGAAAGAGAACTATTCGGACGACTACCTCCCCACGCAATTGTTGGTGTTTGATTTGGACGGCAATTACCTGAAGACGCTGGACGTCGGCTATCGCATTCGTTACCTGTGCTACGACGAGAAGTACGACCGCTTGCTCATGGTGCTGGACGACGTGGTGCAGTTTGCTTATGTTTCGATGGAAAAGGTGATTTAGAAAGGAAGATTGGCGTAATATTTTACAAATTGGTCCGTCCGGACCTCTTGGCAAGTTCTTCTCATGTTCGTTCCATGTTCGTTTTTTGTTCGTTTCCATGGGGGTAAAGGCGGAACGAACTTGGAACGAACATGTATCGAACATGTCCCGAAGGGGAAATAATCCTTTTTTGTCCGGATGTTTTGTCTCGTTTTGCGGGATGGGGGCTGTCGGGGGAGCTGCACTGGAAAGTTTAAACTTTTAACAAAAAATAGTGGTGTCGGATGGGCGGTTTCGGGCGGATTTTGTATATTTGCATCGGCATAGGAATTTGGATGGCACACAGATGACGCAGATTTAAGGAGATGATTAAGGAGATGAACGCTGATTCCTTAGGATCATGTGGGTAGCGGTGTGAAGCATCCCCGACAGATACAGGACGAAGCCCTTAAAAATCTATGTAAATTTGTCTAATCTGTGTTGTCTGTGTGCCATCTGTTACTGGATGTTGACGGATTTAATTTGTAATGATATGTTAAAGACTGGCGTTTTGCGTATGAAAAGGAATTTATATGTATGCTTTGTTATGGGCTTATTTTTATTGGTGACATTCAATGCCTGCACATCTTCTACAGGAAAAGAGAACGTCGTCAAGTTGAATCATGTTTTTCTCCTGCAAGATTCTTCTATATTGGGGGTTCCTTGGTTCGTGTTTGATGATAAGATGGTTTTGGGGGGCAGCCGCAATCCTGTTTATGAATATTGTAAGTTGGCAGGCGATAGTTTGGTAGAATTGGATGATTTTGCTTATCGTGGGAATGGTCCTTATGAATTTAGATTTCCGGATTGTTATGTTTCAGTAGAAAACCGGAGAATGTATGTGGGCAATTGGAATAATGATAAAATGTTCGTGATGGAAATTCCTGCGGCAGATACGTTGCCAGGGCAGACTGATTGGAAAAGAATTGAGTTGGCGGATAGGCATCAAGAAGCGAACCATGTATTGTCCGGTTCACATGCTACATGGTGTGCCATAGATGATTCCACGTATCTGGTAACGGGTGGGGAATCGTCGAATGCGCTTGGGGAGCAGTACACCGGTTATGAAAACTTCCTGTCCATCGTGAGTCAAGGGGAAATCAGACCTTTGGAGGGGTTGACTTATCCGGACAGCGGGCGTATTGATGTGCCTATTTTTGTAAAGCGTCTTCAGGTCTATAATTATGTCAACCTATTCAAGCGGCCTATGGAAAATCAGTATGCCTTGGTTGGCACGAATATGGGGCGTTATCTGATACTGTTCAAAATAGTGGATGGGAAAGCCGAGCAGGTAAAGGTCGTATTGGATGACTTCCCCCAATATGGCTTGGATGAATCAGGAGTCAATTGCCAATATGATGTGAGCCAACAGGAAGGTTTCTCTTGCGCTTATGCCACATCGCAGTATCTCTATCTGTTGGAACCTCCGTTTTCATCGTTGGGCGAAAGGCGTGCGGCGAAAGATTATAAAGGTTATCCGACCGACTATTCCGACAGGATTGTGGTTTATGATTGGGAAGGCGTTCGGGCAGCTGTTTATGAATTGGATGTGCCTGTAAATAATTTTGTTGTTTCAGACGATGGTTCGTGTATTTATGCTTCCTGTGCGGATTTGGAGAATTTGCGTGAAGGCGTTGTTAAATTCGCAGTGCCTGTAATGGACAATGAAGTAAAGGCAGCCATGAGATGAAAGTCTTGTTATTGACAACCGTTGTCTTTCGCTTCGTGGATCGTTGGCTTCCAATCCGCCGTTCGTTGCCTGTCGGACTATGGAGCGTTAAGTGGCGGGCGTATCTATATACGCTCCTAAATAATTTTGTTTTTATGAGAAAGTCAGCTATATGGGGTATTCTGATATGGATGTTTGTTGCTTGTGAGAGTGCACAAAAAGAGGCAGACAGTTTGGAAAGGATTCCAATCAATGTGGATGATGTGGCCGAGGATGCCAGTGCTTTCTTGGAAAAGATAGAAATCGTACCGTTGGAAACCAATGATTCTGTCTTGTTTGATACTCCTTCGATTGTTTTTTATGACAAAGGGGCGGATATGTATGTATTAATGAGCGATATGGATGTGTTTACCTTCAGCGGGGACGGCAAATCCATCGGCAGTTCGGTGAAGAAACGTGGGCCTGGGCCGGAGGAATATCAATTGGTTGTGGATATGAAGTTCAACCATTTTCTACATGGCATTGATTTGCTGAGTCCTTACGGCACCATCTATACCTATAGTCCCACTTTTGAATTGCTGGCACGTCGCGCTTTTAAGCCGGAATTCCCCCTTAGCTACATGATGCCTTTGGATTCTTGTAATTATGTATTTAAATATGCTTCTTTGTGGGTGGATCAAGAGGTAGGATTTGTCAACCTCCAGACAGGGGATATCCATCTTGCAACTTACACCGGTATGATATCGAGCGGAAACGGGCTCAATCATCCGCATTTTCATAGAATCGGCGATGATTTTTATTTCATTCCCCAAGGCGTTGACTATTACATTTATCGAATGGATACGTTGAGGAAAGAGGTTTTCCCGGTGATGTATCTGGACTTCGGGGCAGCGGAAATCAAGGACAATGAGTTGCCAGGAAGGGCTTCCGGCAAAAGGGTGGATAATGACAAAGACCGGATGAATGTTGCAAATGAAAGCGCCGAAAGACGTAATTTCTTAAATGAATCAACAGAATACGTCGTTCCTATGCAAAAGATATTCAACGGCAAGTATGTGTACATTTGCATGAGGAAAGGGCAAGAAATGTGGCATTACGTCTACGATCGTTCCAAAGAGAAAGGCTACTTGCTGAAAAACGAAAAACCTTTGCGTATGTATCCTTGTTTTGGCTTGGACGGCAATGTCTTGTTGGCTGTTTGTCAGCCTATGGAGCTACCGTTAGTGGTGGACCGCCGATTCATGTCTCCGGAGCAGGTTGCCATGATGGAGGGCCTAAAGGAAGATGATAATCCCGTAATCTTGAAATACTATTTGAAGCAATGAAATAATTATGTAAGTAACAAATCAAATTTGGTTTATATGATAATGGGAATTAAACCACTGATGACACGGATTAAACAAGATGAACGCAGATTTCTTTTGTCATGCTTCGCTTCGCTCCCTTAGACAGATACCTTAAGAATCTGTGTAATCCGTACCATCTGCGTCATCTGTGGTTTCCCCGATAAATTGTCATCTAATTTTAAAAGTTTATTTATTATAAAACACTGTATCTATGGATAAAATTTATTCGATGTTATCAAGAGTCTTTAGCATTTTGATGCTAGCATGCTTTGTGAGTTCATGTGTGGAAAAGTCTTCACAGTCGGGGATAGAGAAAATGCTGATAAATCAGTCTCCCCAATCATTGTCTTTGCCTTTGGATACTCTCCCCATAGACTTGTTGGCTCCTACCGATTTGGTGGCGGTGGATACTTTCCTATTGGTCCTGCAACATCATGAGGAAAAAATCATTCATGTGTATAGTGCCCATTCTTATGAATGTCTTGGGAGTTTTCTTCGCCGTGGTGGTGGTCCTAATGAAGTGCAGGCATTTGGCATAATCAATCAGAGTTTTATGGAAGATGGATTGCCTAAAATCCTGATTCAATCTTACCCCAATTATTTGGGCGTATTGAATATACGCCGTTCTTTGGATGAAGGAGAAACTGTTTATGATAGGGTGTATAAGTTTGAGACGGATAATGCACGGCGTCTGTTTATGGCTTCTGATGCTGTATATTTATTGAGTAATACTCAACTATTGATGATGAAAGAACCTTTGCGCAGTGGGATTACCGAGCATGCCAATTTTTCTTTTGACTTTTACGATTATGAAGCCGATGAGTTGTTCCGTCCGAACCTGCTTTACGAAGATTTTCCGTTGATGGATGCTTTCCTGAAAGAGTCTGCTCCTGCATTGAAACCGGATGGGACGAAGATGGCTTTGTTTTATAGATTTTTCGACATGGTTTCTATCGTTGACTTACAGACGGGCGTGGTTAAACAGGTCGTGACTGATTTGGGAAAATATGGCGTGTCTCGTGTGATGGATGTGGATACACGAAAACTTTATTATAAGGCTGGCGAATGCTCCGATTCATACTTGTTCGGTTTGTATATGAATGGTTCCCCGGTTACGGAAGTTGATTCTCCGGAGTCTTCGTGGACTTCTGTTCTTCGATTGTTTGACTGGGATGGCCAATTACGGTATGAGAGCGATTTGGGAGCAAAAATAAGGCTTATTGCCGTGGACGATAAACAGCAATATTTGTATGGGGTTACAGAGGATGATGCCATTGTGCGGTATGACTTGTCTGTCCTGTCTGAATAGAATACTTGGAGCATACTTCGCACGGGATGTTTTTGTGCATTTTACTCCAACACAAAGACACGGAGACACAGGTTTTTATTAAGTTGTCTAATCCTTTGATTCCTTGTCTCTCTGTGGTGACGAAGGACAATGAAGTAAAGGCAGCCATAAGATGAAAGTCTTGCCATTGACAACCGTTGTCTTTTGTTCCGTGGATCGTTGCTTTTCGCTCCGTGGATCGTTGGCTTCCAATCCGCCATTCGTTGCCTGTCGGACTGTGGAGCGTTAAGTGGCGGGCGATAGGTGTGCCGTCCGCCGTTCATTTGCTTTTTATGGGCCTTTTTCCTATTTTTGGGGCGGAATTCATTTAGTACCCATGAAGCATATACTTTTCTACATAGTTTTATGGTTGTTGTTGTCGGTCTTGGCCTGTACCGGCGGCGATGCGCGTGCCGTGTTGGCGCAGGCAGATTCGTTGTTGCCGACATTGCCGGACAGCGCGTTGCGCCTGTTGCAATCCCTTTCGCCTCGCGATTTGCCGGACCGGGAGGGGCGGATGTATTATGCGCTGTTGTTGTCGCACGCCAAGTATCGAAATTATATCCCGTTGGGAAGCGATTCGTTGTTGCAGGAAGTGGCGGCGTATTATGCCGGTCGGGGAGACGACCGCTTGGAGGCTCGTGCCCGTTATCTTTTGGGCGGCGTGTATGCCGAGCGTCAAGAGGCAGATCGTGCTTTCAAGACCTACCACGAGGCGGCACGACTGGCCAGGCAGGCACAGGATGGACGCACACTCTGCCTGACGCTTCACCAGTGGGCATACCTCTGCCAAAACCACGGCATGGCGGCGCGGGGCGACTCCTTGTATGCGGAGACGGCGCGCCTGGCTCGGCAGGTGGGGGACAGTGTGCGTTGGGCGGAGGCGTTGTTGCGTCGGGGAGCTTATGCCCTGTCGTTGGGGGATAGTGCCTATCCCCGTGCGGAACAGTTGATAGGAGAAGGGTATGAGTTGGCGCGGCGGTTGCATTCAGTGCAGTTGTTTAGGCTGGCTTATCTCACTCAGAGCGTGTTGTATAGTAGTACTGGGCGAATGAGGCAAGCCTTGGCCGAGGTTAAGGAGTATTTGGATCACGTTCGGGAAGATACTGTAGGTTTGGCCAAGGGTTGTTTGTTGCTGGGGGGTGTTTATTTTCAAATTAACCAAAAAGATTCGGCGGATATATATTTGTGTCGTGCGTTGAAGGCGGATGATTATGCCGTAAGGGAGAGCGCTTGTATTTTGTTGGCACGTATCGCTGAAGCGGAAGGAAATTATAAGCGGCTTGCGAGATGGGAACAGAAGAGGACAGAATACCGGAGCAAGCGACAGGTTTTGGAGCAGGAAATCCGGATAGCGGTAGCTGCTAAAGAGGTGGAGCTGATGCAGGCATTGTGGAAGCGGGATTCGCGGATATCTTTTCTGTTGGGAGGAATAGTGCTTCTTGTCCTGTTGTTTGGTGGTGGATGGTTGGTTTGGTGGCTTACCGGACGGCAAAAGAAACGTTTGCGGTTACAGGCCCAACCATTGGTGTTAGGGACATCAGGAGTCAGACCTGTGGAGTGGAATTACTCTGCATTCCGACAACAGATGCAAGAGACGGAATCCTACCGGTTGATAGAGTCCATATTAGATTATTATAAGAGATCTGCCGGCTATGAATGTCGTTGGACTTTGAATGAACGGGATGCCTTTTTTGAACAGGTGAACGATTTGCTTCCCGATCATCGGAAGGCTTTGGAGGAGCGTTTCCCCCAGTTGACGTTGGATGAGGTTTTCTGCTGTTATTTGTATATGTTGGGGCTTTCGGACGAGCAGGTTGGTGTGTTGTTTGAAAGAAGCCGGATCACGGCCTACCGGAGGCGCATATCTATGATGAGGGCTAAAATGAGTTTGGCGGATTCGGGCATAGATGCTTTGGTACAGGCTTGTCACATAGCCTCTGGAGACGGTGAGCGTGCGGATGAAACAAAAATGTAACAGGGAATATTCATCAAAAGATGAAAATGTAACAAACTTGTAACAAACTTTATGCCTGAAACCTTGCTAACTTTGCGATAATCCAAGCAAAAAGAAATATTTGTTTAACTCGTATGACAAAGAAAGCTATGAAAGGTTTAGTAATTGCGTTTATTGGGGGCGTATGTGCTCCGCTGGGCATTTGTCAGGCAGAAGACAAGAAGACTGGAACGGAGCAGATTCCGCTCATATTTGAGATCTTGTATGGTGAGCCTACTACCCGTTCCTTGCCGGTGTTGCCGGAAGCCTATTTGTGCGGTAACGAAGTGAATGTCGCTTTTAACGAGCCTATGCCGTATGTCGGCGTCCGCATTTGCAAGGCTGCTGGTGACGAGCCTGTTTATGAGATGACGTACGTCTATGAGGCCGAAGTCTGCATTGACCTGTCCGCTTGGGGCAAGGGGGACTATGTGATTTATTTGGAAACGGAAACGGCTACCTATAAAGGCTTGTTTTCGCTGTGAGAGTAATGATTGTAGTATTGATCAAGGAGAAGGGAGACACCCGGCAATCTTTATTTGTTGGCGCAAGTAAGAGCCGGGTGCTCCGTAACCCCTAAAAAAGAAAGGAGGTCGACAAAGATACACATTATTTTTGATTAGGCAATGCGTTTGCTTGTCCCGTTGAAAGGATAGATACGGGGAGAATATGAAATGAATAAATCGGTTTAACTAAGAAGTATTTGATTAAAAATAAAAGATATGTTGAAAAAATTTTTATTTTTGGCAGTAATTGCCATGGGTGGACTTTCTATTTATCAAGCCAAAACATTGGAGAATGAAGTAGCCGATGTGGATTTATTTGCTTTGGAGGCATTTGCCAATGATAATGAGACATCAGGCTCTCAATGCAAGTGGCATGAAGAGAAATGTTCCGGAACAGAACGAAATCGTGAGGTTTGTGTAGTAGATGGAAATGGATCTTCGTGTTCTTGTGGTTCGGTAACTCGTCCATGCTGATTGTTAAGAAAAGAAGTATATCAAGACATATTGCTTGAATCATTTTCTTTAAGGATTAGGTTCATAGATAGGTTTTGATATACTTTCTATAAATGAAGATAATTAACGAAGTAATATGGTTT
>CALUOW010000052.1 GCA_944322365.1 uncultured Bacteroides sp. | reverse complement strand
CATATATCTTCTTCCCCTCTCGTCTATCCGAAAACAAGACCATGAAGAAATATGATTTAAGTAACTGTATTCATCTATACTATATTCTAAGCTACCATATTTTTTTAATTCATTGTTAAAATCTTCAGAAGGGGGAATATTGTCAGCATAACCTAAATAATACATGCAAGGATTATAAGGTGCTTCCCCATTATGTTCAATCGCATAACGTAGGACAAAAAGTATAGCTTTATCAAATTTTTTTCGGTTCATCTTTTACATGTTATTTTTAGTCATTTATTATCACACGGGCACGACACCTCTATTTGCATATTCATCGAGAAATTATCAACGAAGACTTCCGATAATCTATTGAAATTTTTCCTAGTCGACTTAATACACTTTGCCCCAATAATAATGGCGCATTAGTACTATGAACAACTGAAGCCTCCACATTACGGAGGATTAAGCCTCCGATTTCAATTTTCTTTATAATGATTTTAGTCCCTTCAAGAACAGCTCCACTGGCGGTTTGAAACTGTTGGCTACCTACAATATCATTAATGGATAAATATCCATTTTTCAACATGAATATAGCTTCACTTTGGGATATCGAAACCGAACTAGCTCCTGTGTCAAAAACAAATTTCAATGGCAAACCGTTGACTTTACAAGGTATGGTATAGATTCCGCCTTGCTCTTTTTGCAATTTTACAACTATGTTGTTAGAAGAACGAGTTCCTGCGGAATTAGGGGAAGATGCCTGTTGACCCCTTAAAACGCCTCTAAATCCAGACATTTTAACTAAGAACTTAAACCGATTCAATTCATCGTATAACTTCTTGCAAACCAATGGTGACATGATCAAATCCCAACTCTCTAATAATTCTTTTTTACCCAATTTTGTTCCCTCTATACCTATATCGGAATGGAAATATAAGTGTTGATAATTTGTCGCTTTATATCCTAATCTAATTTTAGTGTCAAGTATAGGAAAAGAGATGGCCCGTTTGCCTAGTTTATCTCCCCAATGGCTAGCTACATTTGGTGCAAGAGTAATGTTGTATGAAATGTATGCATTAGGATATTGGAAGGAGAAGATTATTTTTTTGCAACAAGAGTAGGCTCAGGGCATCTACTACCAAAAACCTCAGGCGGCTCAATATTATATTCTTGTAGAATAGTATTGATGTTGTTGAAACTATTTTTCAATTCTACGCTCTGAGAATAAACTTGCAAACTTATGACGTATAAAATTAGCAAACTAAGAATTTTTCGTCTCAAATTCGATTTCATACATTCTAATTTGTTAAGTAAAAAATGCGATTTAAACTTATCCGTCGTCACTTGACAATTGATATTTATTTCTTTGTATAAAGATAGTGGAATCCAGCCAATATAGATCCATTCAGTATCCCCAAAAATAGACTATCTGTTATGTTAAGGTATGTCTCTGTCATCGCGCATGTAACGACTACACTCACTAAAACGATTAGTATTCTTGTAAGCAATCCGTAATCAATTAATGATGGTAATATTCCCATTCTTCTACATTCTTTTTCTAAAAAGTTGCGGTAAACTTCATATTGACTTTCCCTAAACTCTTTTTCCATATCTAATTTACCTATAACGTTTACAATATCCCATTGCTTTTCAGGATCCCACAATTTCTTACGAATATTGCATACTAAAATTTGCGCTACTAATGTAGAGAATTGTAAATAATAACGATATCTATTATTGTCGCCATTGGTTTTCATCTTCATACTTTGTAAATGAGGAAGTATGCTGTTTAGAAATTGCATTTCACCACAAGGCCAAGATAGATATGTAATTAGAACTTTTTTGGCTAATTGAGAATCATTTAAAAGTGCTTGTGGAGGATTCTCATGTAAAATATAAGTGTAATCTTTATCTAACTCCATAAGACGGACAAATAAGAATAATCTTTTATCTAAAAATTACAATTGGAATAAAATTATAGCTACATAAAATCTTATCCAACATAAAATACAAAGAATGGCTATCACTCAAATATATAAGGTTGAGCATTACCTATGTTTACGAACTCCACATCATCCACATGAAGTTTTTCTTGAATATTACTATTAAGCCTCTTGCACACAATGTAACCCGTACGTTCTTTGCCCCAAAAGTCAAAGCCAACTGAAGTTATCTCCATAAGAACTTCGTCACCTTTCCTCTTTACAATATTACCCCACTTCATATTTATGATACATAGTTATCTCTTTTCTTTCCCCAGCCCCAAAGAATTTAAACATAAAAAGAAAGCGCAGGACTGCGTGCTATTCATCGTTGCTGAAGGTCCTGAGAAAACCTAAACGTACTAATGATAATAGACAGCAGACCCACGCTGGAAACCAGCGTAGGAACCGACTGTGCCATTCCTGTGTAATCATGAAAATTTCTCAGGTTCTCAAGAACAAGAATGAAGCACAACGCTTCTTACAATTTTATCTCACAAAAAGTTTTGAAGGCAACACTTTGCACTTCGGCTGCAAACATACGCATTTATTTCGAAGAAATGAAACTAAACACAAATTTTTCTTTTGTTTTTCGTAGTTTTTTCTTTTTCCTTTCGGCAATAGAACTATAATCCGAACTAACAATGTGCATTTCTCCTGTCTTTGAGGAATACGCATACACTGAAGGAAGTCAATCCTTCTTCCTATCCGCCAGGAATCGCCTTAGCAAGAAAGTCAGGAAATAGGGAAAAGTGTAGAACTTGCCATTGAATCCGATGTTCCGGTATCCCAACTTGATGCTGTACTTCACATCGGGATATTTATCGCTTTTCAGCAGATATTGACAACGCCCGCATCAGCCAGTCACTCCATACAACCAATGTAATCCCTGCCCTGTTTCTCGCGTTGTCAATTTTATCCGGCACAAATATAGTCATTTTCACATTATCCGGCCATTTATCGCATCCTTTTTCACATTATCCACAAGCATTGCAACAGGTAGATTCAATAAGATGGCACACAGATGACACAGATTTAACGAGATGAGCACAGATCTATTCTTTTATATGGATATCCGCAAAGACCCGATGCTTAAGTCCGTGCGGGTTCCATCCCTACTGGAACCGGGTTCCACCCCTATTGGAACCGGGTTCCACCCGTATTGGAACCGGGTTCCATCCGTACTGGAACGGCGTTTCATCCGTATTGTAACGGCATGGATATACTTGATGGGGACATTGCAGATATTTTCTTTTATTATCTGGAGACGAAGCCACAAAAAACTGTCTAATCTGTGTCATCTGTGTGCCATTAAACACATCGGTTAAAATTCATAATCCAACGAACGGCGCATAATTCCTTAATTCAGTAAAAACCCCATACACGAAATTCTTTCATCTTTGTTCCATCTTCGTTTTTTCTTCGTTCCTAAGGAGACGAACTTGGAACGAACTTGGAACGAACATGTCCCGAACTTGTCCTATGCCGGCCGGAAGAGAGCTTTGGCAAAGGCAGCCAATAATATTTTATTACACCTCATCCCTACTCCACGAATCGATGCCCCATGCACGGCGGATCGACGGACAACGGACTGTGGATCGACAGGCAACGAACCGTGGATCGACGGGCAACGAAGCGCGAAGCATCATTTTCGACTGCCCGACGGATTTTGCGGCGGCGGATGCTGGACGTATCAGTAAGTTTTCGTACCTTTGCCGCCACGAAGCAGTCGGCCGGCTTGCCGCTTGTGCTCCATGCGCAGGAGGAAAGTCCGGGCAACACAGAGCATCCCACTTCCTAACAGAAAGCTGTCCGCGAGGGCGGAGTAACGCAGAAGAAAAGAACCGCCTCCGCGCCTTCTTGTCGAAGGACGGGGGTAAGGGTGAGAAGGCGGGGTAAGAGCCCACCGGCCTTGTGGCGACACAAGGGCCGTGCGTCTTGGGAGTTGTAAGGTCATGTAAACCGGCGTTAAGAGAGTTGCTCGCTCCATGTCGGAGGGTAGACCGCTAAAGCCGCATGGTGACATGCGGACGAGATAAATGGCAAGCGCCCCGGCAACGGGGAACAGAACCCGGCTTACAGGCCGGCTGCTTTTTTATAAAAGGAACGTTTGATTAACCCTTATATCCTGCAATGAGAGATATGAACCAACGCATAGCCGCCCTTTGGAAATTCTTGACTGACGACATTTGGCGCATCACGGAGAACGAAGTGACGCGGACGACGTTTTCGCTCTACAACATCATCAAGAGCGTCTACCTCTGCATCAACCGGTTCACGCAAGACCGGCTGGCCAACAAGGCGGCAGCCCTGACCTACAGCACGCTGCTGGCCATCGTGCCTATCTTGGCCATCGTCTTTGCCATCGCGCGCGGTTTCGGGTTCGACGACATCATACGCGAGCAAATCACCCGGACTTTTGCCGGGCAGACGGAGGCGGTGAATGTCATCCTGCAGTTTGTCAATTCTTACCTGTCGGAGACCAAGAGCGGCGTCTTTATCGGCGTGGGCCTCATCCTGCTGCTATGGACGGTGCTAAACTTGGTGAACAGCCTGGAAATCACTTTCAACCGCATCTGGCAGGTGAAGAAGGCGCGCAGCATGTACCGCAAGATTACCGACTATTCGTCCCTGATACTCCTGATTCCCATCCTGCTGGTGGTCTCCGGCGGCCTTTCCATCTACATGAGCACGGCGTTGAAGCATGTGGAGGACTACACCCTGCTGGCCCCGATAGGCAAATTCATGATACGCCTCATCCCCTTCGCCTTGACGTGGTTCATGTACACGGGGCTGTACATCTTCATGCCCAATACGAAGGTGAAGTTCAAACACGCGCTGGTGGCGGGCATCCTGGCCGGTTCGGCCCACCAGGCTTTCCAATTCCTCTACATCAGCGGGCAGTTGTGGGTGTCGCGCTACAACGCCATCTACGGCAGCTTTGCCGCCCTGCCCCTGTTCTTGCTGTGGCTGCAAATCTCGTGGACCATCTGCCTCTTCGGCGCGCAACTGACGTATGCCAGCCAAAACATCCGCAACTTCAGTTTCGACAAAGACACGCGCAACATCAGCCACCGCTACCGCGAGTTCGTATCCATCCTCGTGATGTCGCTCATCGCCAAACGCTTCGAGAAGAACGAGCCGCCCTATACGGCGCAAACCATCTCGGAGGAGTGCCAGATTCCCATCCAACTGGCGCACCGTACCCTCTACGAATTGCAGGAAATCAAGCTCATCCACGAAGTGACCAGCGACGAGAAAAGCGAAGAAATCGCCTACCAGCCTTCGATAGACATACACCAACTGAACGTGTCCGTCGTATTGGACAGGCTGGACACGCACGGCTCGGAGGACTTCAAGATTGACAAGGAGAAGACCTTCAACGACGAATGGGACGTGCTGATGAAGGCCAAGGAAGAGTATTATAAAAGCACCGGCAATGTCTTGCTGAAAGATTTGTAGCAGGCACGCCACCGCATATCGACAACAACAAATAATTCGCCATGAACGTACAAATAGAAGAAAGCTGGAAGACACGGCTCCAACCGGAATTTGACAAAGAATATTTCCGCACGCTGACCGACTTCGTGCGCAACGAATACAAGAACGGGACGGTGTATCCGCCCGGCCGGCTGATATTCAATGCTTTCAACCTCTGCCCCTTCGACAAGGTAAAGGTGGTCATCATCGGACAAGACCCTTATCACGGGCCGGGACAAGCCCACGGGTTGTGCTTCTCCGTGAACGACGGCGTGCCTTTCCCCCCTTCCTTGCAAAACATTTTCAAAGAAATCAAGAACGACATGGGCGCCGAGATGCCTGCCACGGGCAACTTGACCCGCTGGGCGCAACAGGGCGTGCTATTGCTCAACGCCACCTTGACCGTGCGCGCCCACCAAGCCGGCTCGCACCAAGGACATGGCTGGGAGAGCTTCACCGATGCCGTCATCCGCATCTTGGCAGAAGAAAAGCAGCACTTGGTCTTTATCCTTTGGGGAGCCTACGCGCAGCGCAAAGGGGCTTTCATCGACCGGAACAAGCACTTGGTGCTGACCTCGGCCCATCCCTCGCCTCTCTCCGCCTACCACGGTTTCTTTGGCAACAAGCACTTCAGCCGCGCCAACGATTACCTGAAGGAACACGGGGAAACGCCCATCGAGTGGTGATATAGAAGTCCCTCCCGGCCTCCCCTTATGGGGGGAGTTGGAGGGGCTAATACCACTGAATATTGCTCTGCGTCTGGCTGCGCTGCTCGTACTTCAAATCCTGAAGGATGTTGGCATTGGCGCGGATGGTGAAGTTATAGTATTTCCACGGACCGAAAGGCGCCACGCTGGCAGACATGCTGAAGCAATGCAGGTCGCGCGTGATGTTGAACGTCGTCTGCGTAATCTCCTTGGCATTGAAGTCGTAGCCCGAATTAAAATTAATGGACCACTTATTGGAGATTTTGACATTGCCATTGATATTCAACGCATTCAGGCTGAACTTATAGGGATAGCGCATCCGCTTGCGGTTGATGGGTTTGGTGCGGTCTTCGGAAATATTGAAGCCGGTGCTGAAGTTGATGGACCATGGCATCTTGAACACTTGGTAGCCATCGGCATCCACCGCCGCCTTCTCTTTCCGCTTTTGGCCGGAAGAAGCAGAGGCATTGTCCGCCGTATTCCCTGCCTCTTCGCCTTCGGAAGGCTCGCCTTCTTCCGACGTGCTTTTTTCATCGTCGTCGCCCCCGCTGAAGAGTTTCCTGATTTTATTCCAAGTGTCGTTGTTGAGCGTCCAACTGAACGAAGTACCATAGCCCGACCATCGGCCGAAGCGCCCGTAGGACCACTCCGTGCGGTTGCCCACGTAGACATTGCCGTTATCGTCGAACTCGTAGGCATAGGTGGCGAAGCGCGAAGACATACTCAGCGTATAGTTCTTGGTGAGCTTCATGCGGAGGCGGAAGTCCAAGTCGCTCCACGGCTTTTCTTTGGCCGCAAAATTATAGGAGATGCCCAGGCCCAATTCGTCTATCAGGCTTATCTTCCGGATAGAGTCGTTCTTGTCTTTGTATTTCATCTCGATGTTGTTCGAGAGGTCGAAGCTGACGGTACCTGCCTTTCCTTCGCCGGGAGGAGAGAAAGGCTGGTTGGCATAGTAGGAATAGCGCACGGTGTCCACCGGCAAGCCATATTCGTCCGTCTGCACATACGAACTGTAATAGCCAAAGCGCGACGAGCCGAAGTCGGGCGCCCAGTTCAGGGAGACAGAAGGCGTGATGACATGTCGGATTTGTATCTCCTTCTTGGGGAGGAACATCGGCTTGTACATGCCGTATATCTTGGTGTTGACGCCGATGCTGGCATTGTAGTCATACACCCGGTGGAAGCCGTAGGTGGTGTCTTCCACCGCTTCCTGGGCGTGTTGGTCCCACTTCTGCGTCACCTTGCGGGTGTACCAACGTTCGGTGTAGTTGAAGGTGGGGGTCACGTTGAAGTAATTGAACAAGGTGAACGTGGCGCTGACGGGGATGTTGTGCTGCATGGCGTTCTCCCAATCGCGTATCAGGTTGGACTTGAACAACAGATTGTCTTTCGTCTGGATGCTGTTGGTCATGCGGCCTGTGTAGCGCACGTTGATTTTCTCGTACCACTTCTCGTCGCCCACCCGATTCTTGCGGCGGAAGGGATAGACAGTACTGAGCGAAATGTTCAAGTCGGGCAAAGTCACCGAGATGGACGAGTCGCGCATCGTCTGGTTGATGTTGGTCGTGGCAGAAATGTTCAACAGGTTATTGAAGAAAGTGCGCGAATAGCTGACGCTGGACGTCTTGGTATTCTGCGACATGAGTTCCGAGTTATACAAGTTATTGATATTGGTGCGCTCGTAGCTACTGGTGGAGAAGTTCACGCTGGCCGAGAAGGTGGAGTTGGGGTTGGCTTTGGGATCCTGCCGGTGGCTCCACACAATCTTGAAGTCCTTGGCCACCAGATAATCGCTCAAACCCTTGTCGCCCGTCTTGGTCACTTGGTAGTCCACCTGCAAGAGGCCCGAATACTTGTATCGCTTCACATAATTGGTCTCTGCGCGCAACGCCCACGAACCTTTGGTGAAGATGTCGCCACGCAACTTCAAGTCCATCTGGTCGCTGATGGCGAAATAGTAGCCGCCGTCCGTCAAACCAAAGCCACGGCTGGAGTCGTCCATGTAGGTGGGCATCATAAAGCCGGATTGGTAGCTGCTGGAGAAGGGGAAGAAGAAGAAAGGCACAGCCAAAGGCAAGGGCACATCCTCCACCACCAGATAGGCAGGACCGGTCACCACGTTTTTCTTGGGGCGCACCTTGGCATAGGTCATTTGCAGGTAGAAGTGCGGATGCTCGTGGTTGTCGCACGTCGTGTAGATGCCGCGCTTCATGTACATCTCGTCGCCGCTTCCTTTCTTGGCATTATGACCCACGACATATCCCTCGCCCTGCTGGGTGACGACATTGCTAATCAGGCCCTTCTTGCTCTTGAAGTTATAGCGGATTGTATTGGTTTCGTAGGGCGTCTCCCCGTCTTTGAACACGGGCATGCCTTGAATCACGCCCAGCGAGTCTTCCACGCCATGGGCATAGACGGTGCTGCTGTCCATGTTCATGGAGATGACCTCGGCAGTCAGTTCGATGCGCTGATGCGGATAAGTCACCTTGCTTTCGCCAAAAAGATGGGCATAACCGTCTTGCGTGAAAACGATGGAGTCATTGGCTTCATAAGTAACGGGAGCGTCAAGCCCGTCTTTTTTGGCCACGGTGTCGGTTTGCAACGAGTCGGACGCCAAGGAATCCGACATCAGCGAGTCGTTCAGTTGCAAAGAAGACTGCACACGGTCAGGACGCACCCTGCGCTCCCTGCCACGGCGTTGCGAATCGGCCTCGGCAGAAATGAGGAGGAGCAGGAAGAGCAATATCAGTGATATGAATATGTTCGCTTTCAAGGAAGTCTATGTCTACAAATCAGTAAATCGCAATTCAGCGCGGCAAAAGTACGCAAAATTATAGGGATAAGCACTCTTTTTACAGAATTTTAGATGCTATAAGAACATCTCACACCAGCCATCGAAGCGCCGGAGGCCCGCCTCGCCATACTTTTCAAGGCTCTTGCGCGCCTTCTCCACGGTCTTCTCGCGCTCTAGGTGCGTCTTGGAGAAAAACTTGTCCGCGAAGCAGATGACCTGCTCTTCGGGCGACACCGGCACCATTTCGCGATGGGGCACGGGCAGGTTTTGCGCGATGATTTGCTCCAAAGAAAGCCCGGCGCCCGTATGGCGTTCGCATACCAAGGCATGGCGCGGATAGCCCTCGGAGCGCATCAGGTCGGCGCCCAAATAGCCGTGGCAGATATAGGGTTTGTCGCCGAAGCAGAAAATGGCGTCGGCATCGGTCAGGAAGATGCCGATGTCGTGCAGCATCGCCCCCTCGTAGAGGAAATCGCGGTCAAGGCCCAATTCGGGATGGCGGCCGGCTATCTGCAAAGCCTTGTCGGCTACGGAGCGGCTGTGCGTCAACAGGATATGTTTCAACTCGCTCTCTCCCGGATAATACTTATTTATAATGTCTAACGGATTCATTGCTCATAGTTGTTATGCTTTACGCGGCGCAAAAGTACGAATTATTCTCCAACAAACCTGCATTTGCCGCCCTGATTAACGCTTGCGCCCCCAAAGCGAAAGAAAGCGGCCGCCTCCGCCAAGGAAAGGGAGGCACAAAGTTGCGGGAAGTCATCGGGCGGAATCGCGCTTCCTTTTCTTCCACAATTGCCAGGAGTTAATCGTATTTTGCCACAAGACATACGAACCGGGAGCGACAGACGCCAACGGGTTCAGATAAGTATAAGCCATCCAAATGGCCAGCACCGTATTCTTCTGCCCCAAGGCTTGCCCGCCGCTGATGCGTTCGGCATAGTGCCCCCCGATGCGCTTGCCCAGATAAAACTGAAGGCAACAGGCTGCCAAGCCTGCCAAAGCAATGAGCCACTCGACCGATGCCGGCGCCTCGCTATTGACCAACGAACGGACAGTTTGACCTGACACGATGGCCAAAGCCACGCCCCAAAGATAGAATGCCGCATCGTGCAGATTGAGCAGACGGGCATGAACCTTCGGCATAAAAGCGCGCAAGAACCAAGCCAACAAGAAGGGGCAGATCAACAAGGGAAACACCTTGCTCAGGATTTTCAGGAAAGCCGTCCAAAACGACACCTCGGCATGAGGCTCCACCCAAGGAAAAACAAGGGGGACAGCCACTGCGGCCAGGAGGTTGGACAGGAGGGTATAGGTGGTCAGGCTCGACGCGCTTCCCCCCAACTTGCCGGTGATGACCGCAGCCGCCGTGGCCGTAGGACAAATGAGGCATACCATCGCTCCTTCAAATACCTCGTGGTAAACCATATTCATGGGGCAATATACCAGCAAGACAGCCATCAGGAGACACGAAAAGAGTTGGAAAAGGATAAGCCACGCATGCCATGCCTTCGGCTTGAGCTCGCGCACCTCCACCTTGCAAAACGTAAGCAAGAGTTGGGCAAAAATCAGCAAGGGCGTCAATACGGCCACCACCTCGTTCATCAAAGGCTTGGCCGGCGCCAGGAAAGGGATTCTTGCAAAAAGGAAATAAACCAACGTGCCCGTCAGCATGGCCACGGGCAGCGTCCAATCTTTTAAGAAACGAATAAACATAAGCCTTTATTTGCCAAATAAATATTCATAATCGCGCTTGGCCGCCGGCTCCGCCCACGCCTCGGGCACAAACTTCCATTGCCCCAGACTTTCGGGTTCGACCACGCCCTGCCGTTCGATGTATTGCATCAGGTAATAACGCAAATCCCTGTCCGTAGCAAACAGGATGCGGCTCTGCAACTGCTCCTTCGGGATGCCGGCTCCCTTGGTCAGCAACTCGCCTCCCCCATTGCCCCGATATGAATTGACGGCCACGCGATATAGCTTGTCTTCGTCAAAGGGCGTGCCGTCGGCCATGCTCAGGATGGTCACTTTCCGCCCTGCGGGTTGGGTGACATCCACCGTATAGCAGATGCCTGCGGCCGAGTCGAAGTTATAACTGGGATATTGGAAATAGGCCCTATCCTTTGCCCCCGGACGCTCCCGGCTACGCAACAGAAGCAGGTGGTCGTCCGCCGATTGCATCCGGTTCGTCCACATGGCATAAGACATCTCCAGGACACCGCGTATTTCCCGTCCGGACAACTGCATGGTATAGAGCATATTCTCGTATTTATAAAGGTTGAACATGTCGCCCACGTAGACATCGCCCGCCTCGATTTGCGCATCGAAAGACAAGGGAGCCGCCAATGAAATTTCCGCCCGGCCTATCTCCAATTGCAAACGATGAATCAAATCGACAAACGCCGAGGGACCGAAATAAGCGGAGCGGGTGGATATTGTCCGGGTGAAGCGTCCGATTTTTTTAGACACAAAAGCCTGAACAGTGTCGAACTGGGGCGAGAAGCGGGCCATAAAATCCGGACTTGGCTCCAACCGGGCTACATCGGCCAGACGCGCCTCTACCTGTTTGCCAATCACGACTCCGTCCTTCAAATCCAGCGTCACGTCCACCTCGCCCACGGCATCGGCATGATTGGCAGGGTTCACCACCCACACCGAATCCCCCTCTGCGTTGGCCACTTGAAAACAAGCCCTTGCATGGTCGTGCCCAATCAAGGCCACGTCAAAACCGGGGACATTGCGCACCACCTCCACAGAGGCATTGTCGCGGTATTTGCCGCCCATCAGCACCGCATCTTTTCCGGCATGAAACAAGCCGATGAGCAAATCCGGCTGTTCGCGTTCGCGGATGATGGGTACCCATTTGCGGGCTGTTTCTTCCATATCCTCGAAGCGCAAACCTTGCCACAGGTTTTCGGGCAACCACATGGGGATGGCTGGCGTAATCATCCCCAGCACCGCAATCTTCACTCCGCCCCGCTCCAACACCACATAAGGCTTGAAGTGAGTTTTGCCCGTGGCCGTCTCCACCACGTTGGCGCCCAAGACGGGAAAGCGGCAATCAGCGGCCCAACGGTTGTAAACGGCTGGCCCCGCCTCAATGTCATGATTGCCCACACTGGCCGCGTCATAGCGCATGAAGTTCAATACCTCAGCCGCCAAATGAGGCGAAACCGTATCTATATAATTATAGTAATAGGCAGAAGGCTGTCCTTGCAGGATGTCTCCGTTGTCCAACAGAATCAGCCTGTCGCCATACTCCTGCCTGGCCTGCTCGACAAATGTGCAGACGCGGGCCAAGCTGCCCGACTCAGGTTGCCTGCCGATAAAATCATAAGGATAGAAATTGCCATGCACGTCGGTGGTTTCCAAGAACTTAATCTTCACGCACTGCGCTTGGGCCAACGCCCAATTGGAGCACAATAGCAAGGCCCACAATAAGCTATTATTCACATACTTCATGATGCTAATACGAAAAATTTCGGCAAAAGTAGATAAAAATCCCGACTTTAGCGCGCCTGTCCCCATTTTCTTTCAAACACTCTTTGTACGGGGAAAAACGACAAGCCGCCTATCCGTTTGCTATGCGTCCACTGCTCCGGCAGAAACATTGCGCCCGGCTGCCAGACAGACGCAAAAAGTGCCGACTCTGACAGAATCGGCACTTTCATTATGAGTGGTATCTATGGAATGGCAGATATCAGATGCCCAACGATTTGCGTACGGCTTCCACTTTCTCGGCAGCCTCGGCACATGCCTTTTCGTAGCATCCGGCACACTTCATCTGACCTTTCACCTCGATGTAGAACTTGATCTTAGGCTCCGTGCCCGACGGACGGACAGAGATCTTCGTGCCATCTTCGGTGAAGTATTGCAGCACGTTGGACGTTTCGGGCATTACCAAATCGGTCACATTGCCTTGGCCGTCCGTAGCCTTCAAAGTTTTGTAGTCCTTCACCAATGCCACGGGCGAACCGCCGATTTCCTTGGGCGGGTTGGCGCGGAAGTCGCTCATCATCTTTTGGATTTCCTCGGCGCCGGTCTTTCCGGGTTTCACCACATTGACGGTCGTCTCTTTCGAGAAGCCGTATTCCAAGTAGATTTCCATCAAGATGTCATACAGCGTCTTGCCTTGGTCCTTGGCCCATGCGCAAATCTCGGCCAAGAGCGAGCAGGCAGATACGGCATCCTTGTCGCGCACGAAGTCTTCGGCCAAGAATCCGTAGCTCTCTTCGCCGCCGCCAATGTATTGCTGCTTGCCTTCGCTCAGGCGGATTTCGCGTGCAATCCACTTGAAGCCCGTGTAGCAGTCGCGCATCTCAATGTGGTTCTTGTCGGCCACGGCCTTGATGAGTTCGGTCGTCACGATGGTCTTCACGATGAAGTCGTTGGGTTTCATCTTGCCCGTAGCGATGCGGTTGCGGATGATGTAGTAGAGGAAGATGAGGCACGTCTGGTTGCCGTTGATGAGCACCCATTCGCCCTTGTCGT
>CALUOW010000051.1 GCA_944322365.1 uncultured Bacteroides sp. | reverse complement strand
AAAGGTGGCACCTCTTTATAGCAAAGGTGGCACCTCTTTATAGCAAAGGTGGCACCTTTTTGTATCAAAGGTGGCACCTTTGCTAGGCCGAACCGGCTACAGTCCTGTTCAATGCTGATAGGCGGCATCCACCAAAGTCACTTCCCGCCCGTCCAGCTTGCCGGAAAGATAGTGCTGGCGCACCCATACATTCTCGAAATACTTGCTGGCTCCATCAGGGAAAGTCAGTTGCAAGCATTCTTTCGAACTGTCCGTCCATCGCCAAGTCATCTCGCGGTCGAAGGTGTTTGTCCCCCCGTCCATCTGCCACGAACGCACTTCCTGCCCTTTGCCTCCCTGGTGGAAACGAAGCTGGTAGGTTCCTTCATAGCCTTCGTCGGTCACATAATCGTCGTCCACCCAGAGACGTCCGCAAAGGGCTTCGTCCGTATTTTCGATGGTATAATAGACGTCGTCGCCGCACGAGGCAAAGCCTAACACGCACGCGCATCCCACGAGGAGCATTCTCCAAGCATTTGTCAACTGTCTCATAATCATTCTTTTTTTGGTAAATCGTTATGCAATTCGTTTATCTAATTCCGGATATTCATGCCGCCTGCTCCCTCTCTTTTAGAGCACGCCCTTCGACGTGGGCAACTCGAAGTGGTAGATGTCCCGCTTGACGGCCATCTTCAGGGCACGGGCCAGGGCTTTGAAGATTCCCTCGATTTTGTGGTGCTCGTTCTGCCCTTCGGCACGGACGTGCAGGTTCATGCGGGCGGCGTCGCTCAGCGATTTGAAGAAGTGCAGAAACATCTCGGTAGGCATTTCGCCTATCTTCTCGCGTCGGAAATCGGCCTCCCACACCAGCCACGGACGCCCTCCAAAGTCCAGGCACACCTGGCAAAGGCAATCGTCCATGGTGAGGGCGTAGCCGTAACGCTCGATGCCCCGTTTGCTGCCCAAGGCTTGATAGAGCGCTTCGCCCAAGGCCAGGGCGGTATCTTCGATGGTGTGGTGCTCGTCCACCTCCAAGTCTCCCCGGACGTCGATGTCCAAGTCCATGCCCCCGTGCTTGGCAATCTGTTCGAGCATGTGGTCGAAGAAGCCCAGGCCCGTGCGGATATGGCTTTGTCCGCTCCCGTCCAAATCGAGGCGGATACGGATGTCAGTCTCGCGGGTGGCACGCTGCACTTCGGCACGCCGTTCGCCTGCGAACAGGAACTCGGCCACACGGTCCCAATCCTTCGTGGCCAAAGCGCAGACCTCTTCCAAGTCTCCTTGCAACGCGGACTTGTCGTCCTGCAAGAGGATGGCCCGGCATCCCAAGTTGCGCGCCAACTCCACATCCGTAGGCCGGTCGCCGATGACGAAGCTATGGGCCAGGTCGTAATCCGGGTTGTCCAGATACTTCGTCAACATGCCGGTGCGGGGTTTGCGGGTAGGCGCATTGTCTTGCGGCATACTACGGTCGATGCAGATGTCGTCAAAGGTGATGCCCTCGCCCGCCAAGGTCTTGAGCATGAGGTTGTGCGCAGGCCAGAAGGTTTCTTCGGGGAAAGAGGCTGTCCCCAGCCCGTCCTGGTTGGTGACCATCACGAACTCGAAGTCCAGCTTGGCGCGGACAAAGCCCAGGTTGCGCATCACCTTGGGATAAAACTCCAACTTCTCCAGCGAATCCAACTGGTAATCCACAGGCGGCTCGACGACCAGCGTGCCGTCGCGGTCGATAAACAATACTTTCTTCTTCATCATCTTCAAGCAAATCTTTTCAATGCCTCTATCAGGCTTTCGTTCTCGGCCTTGGTTCCCACCGTGATGCGCAGGCAATTGCCGCAAAGGGCCACCGAATGCCGGTTGCGCACGATGATGCCCTCGCCCACCAGGTAGTTGTATATCTTCACGGCGTCCGTCACCCGGACAAGGAAGAAGTTGGCATTGGAAGGGAAGACGTGTTGCACGCAGGGCAAAGCCTTGAACTCCTTCTCCACCCGGTCGCGTTCTTGCTTCAGCATCTCCACCCAACGCTCTATCTCGTAATAGCGGTGCAGCATCTCCATGGCTTGTTGCTGGGTCAGCTGATTCACGTTGTAGGGATACTTGATTTTGTTGTAGACGCCAATGATGTCCGCCGAAGCGAAAGCCATGCCCAGGCGGATGGCGGCGCATCCCCATGCTTTGGAGAAGGTTTGCAGGACAACGAGGTTGGGGAACTCGGCCAGACGCTTCAGGAAGGAGGGTTGGGCGGAGAAGTCGTTATAGGCTTCGTCCAGCACGACCAAGCCGTCGAAACGGCGCAACAAAGTTTCTATCTCGGCCGGATCCAAGTCGTTGCCGGTCGGGTTATTGGGCGAGCAGAGGAACATCAGCTTGGTGTGTCCGTCGGCAGCCTCCAGCATCCTCTCGGCCGAGAATTGGAAATGTTCGTCCAGCAACACCCGCCGATACTCGACGTCGTTGATTTCGGCACACACGGCATACATGCCATACGTCGGCTCGATGGCCACTACGTTGTCCGTTCGCGGCTCGCAAAAGGCACGGAAAGCCAGGTCGATGGCTTCGTCGCTCCCGTTGCCTAGGAAGATGGATTCGGGGGGCACGCCCTTCAACTTCGCGAGGTTCTTCTTCAACTCGCCTTGCAAAGGGTCGGGATAGCGGTTGTTGGGGCAATTGTAGGGATTCTCGTTAGCATCCAGGAAGACGGATGCTTCCGCGCCTTGGTATTCATCGCGCGCCGAAGAGTAAGGCTTCAACCTCCCGATGTTGGCGCGCACTAATTCTTGCAATGTCTTCATCATAATTTCATCCGTTACACTATCAAAGATTCTCCAGCCGGACCGTCACGGCATTCTTGTGCGCGTCCAGCCGTTCGTTGGCCGCCATCACTTGTATGGCAGGGCCGATGCGGCGCAAGCCTTCGGGGGTAATCTCCTGGAAGGTCATCTTGCGGACAAAGCTATCCAGGCTGACCCCGCTATAGGCACGGGCATAGCCGTTGGTGGGCAGGGTGTGGTTGGTGCCCGAAGCATAGTCGCCCGCGCTCTCCGTGGAGCACGGCCCCAGGAAGACCGAACCGGCATGCACCACCCTCTCGGCCGCTTGGGCATAGTCGGCAGTCTGGATAATCAAATGTTCGGGGGCATAGGCATTGGTCAGGGCAATGGCTTCGTCCATGTCGCGCACCAAGATGAGTTTGCTGTTTTCCAACGCGCGGGCCGCAATCTCCCGCCGGGGCAAAAGCGGCAACTGGCGTTCCACTTCCTGCACCACGGCTTGGCGCAAATCCTCGGAGGTCGTTATCAGCACGGCTTGACTGTCCGCCCCGTGTTCGGCTTGGCTCAGCAAATCGGCTGCCACAAAGGCGGGATGGGCCGTCTCGTCGGCCAGCACCTCTACTTCCGAAGGACCGGCGGGCATGTCTATGGCCACGTCGCGCAGGCTGACCCATTGCTTGGCGGCTGTGACATATTGGTTGCCGGGGCCGAATATCTTGTAAACCTTCGGCACGCTCTCCGTGCCATAGGCCATGGCGCCAATGGCTTGCACGCCTCCTGCCTTGTAGATGCGGTTCACGCCGGCCACACGGGCCGAGAAGAGGACAGCCGGATGCACCTTGCCGTCACGTCCCGGAGGGGTGCAAAGCACAATTTCGCCACACCCGGCAATCTTGGCAGGCACGGCCAGCATCAACACCGTGGAGAAGAGGGGCGCCGTGCCGCCGGGTATGTACAGCCCTACTTTCTCGATGGGCACCGCCTTTTGCCAACAAGTCACGCCGGGTTGCGTCTCCACGCGGCATCCTTCGAAGCGTTGCGCGGCATGGAAAGCCTCGATATTCTGCTTGGCCAGGCGGATGGCGGCTTTCAGGTCTTCGTCTACCAGCGATTCGGCTTCCTGCATCTCGGCTTCCGTCACGGCCAAGGCGGATAGCTTCACGTGGTCAAATTGTTCTTCGTAAGCCAAAACCGCGCGGTCGCCCTCGGCCTTGACCTTGTTCAGGATGGCGCGCACGGTGCCGAAGAGGTTTTCTACGCTCATCCCCGGCCGTTTCAATACCTCCGGCCACTGGGCGGGAGCGGGATAATCTATTTGTATCATAGCTAACAAACAAATTTGGTTTATGACTCCTCCATTCTCACACAATCATTTTCTCGATGGGCAGCACCAGTATGCCTTCCGCTCCCAAGGCTTTCAACTTCCCGATGATTTCCCAGAAACAGGCTTCGTCCAGCACGGTGTGCACCGAACACCAGCCTTCCTGCGCCAAGGGCATCACCGTGGGGCTTTTCATGCCCGGCAATACAGACACGATTTGCTCCAACTTGTCCTTGGGGGCATTCATCAGGACGTATTTCTTGTCCTCGGCCGTTTTCACGGCGTCCATACGGAAGAGCAGTTCGCGCAGGATTTCGCGTTTTTCTTCGTCCAGGTGCGGGTTGCCGATGAGGAGGGCTTCGGATTTCATCACCACTTCCACCTCTTTCAGGCTATTGCTGACCAGTGTGGATCCGGAACTTACGATGTCGAAGATGGCGTCGGCCAAGCCTATGCCGGGCGATACTTCCACCGAGCCTGTGATGACGTGGATTTCTGCCTTCACGCCTTTCTCTTTCAGGTAGGCGGACAAGATGGCGGGATAGGAGGTGGCAATCTTCTTCCCGTCGAACCACTCCACGCCGGGATAATCAATGTCTTTGGGCAGGGCCAACGACAAGCGGCATTTGCTGAAGCCCAGGCGCTTCACGATGTCGGCCTTTTCGCCTTTCTCCATAAACTCGTTTTCGCCCACGATGCCGATGTCCGCCACGCCCGTGGCTACGGATTGAGGAATGTCGTCGTCGCGCAAGAAGAGCACTTCGAGGGGAAAGTTGGTGGATTGCACCAGCAGGGTGCGCTTCGAGGCGCTGAGCTTGATGTCCGATTCGGCCAGGAAGGACATGGTTTCCTCATAGAGGCGTCCCTTGGCCTGTACTGCGATTCTTAGCATATTTCTTTTCATTTAAATTGTTCACTATCCTTGGTTTATAAAAAAAACGAGGCTCGCCGTGCAACATCGGTAAGCCTCCCCGTAATTGTCCTGTTTGTCCCTTTGTCCCTACATACGTCATCGCCCACCGAGTTCTTATTCGCCGGATACATGGGGATGCCGATGTGTGAATAAAGTTTCCATGAACTGCTTTTTTCTTTTTGGTTTGATGCGACAAAAATAAAGCATCCTTCCGTAAAATCCAAGGGATTATCACGAAAAAGATGCTTTTTCTTTCAAAAATCATTCCGCCGAGGGGGATTTACTTGCCGCCAAAGGGAGCCAGCACCATCACCAGCGTGTTGTCCGCGTCGTAGAAGCCTACGCGCCCCTCTTGCAGGCGGCCAAAGAAGCGCGTGGCGTTCAACGCCTGCTTCACCAGGTCTTCCAGCTTCAAGTCGGGGCAAGCCATCATCGTGCTTGTCAGTTGGGGGAAGGAGATGGATGTCGGGGTGCCTTCTTCCGTCTGAAAACTGCCGTTGATGAGGTTGCAGCCCGCGTTGCCATGCAGAGACTTTTCCGCCGCCTTTATTTCGACAAAGGGCTGGCTTTCCAAACTATCGGGAATGACCGCGCCTTGGGCTTCCACAATCTTCCACTTCCCGTCCAAGTCGGCCAGGGTGATGTCCGGCGTCTTCTTCTTCAGCACCAGGATGGGCCGTTTGGCGGATTTGCCGCAAAGGCCGATGTTCTCCTCGCCCAGCTTGACGTATTGCTTCACCTGCGCCAGGGCGTTCAGCACGTTTTGCTCCACGGTCATGTCGGGACACATCATGCGGGTGGTGCCCAGACGGCTCAAGTCGATCGTGCCCGCTTCGACGTGGATGTCAAACGAACCCATCAAGCGATTGCAACCCGCATTGCCGTGCACACGGCCCGTGGCTTTGTCAAAACCTATGTATGGGAAAGCCTGTCCGGGAGCAGGCACCACGGCCGCCCCGTTGATTTCGATGATGTTCCACTCTCCGTCCAAATCGGCCGGAAGGGCGGGATTCTTGGTTGAGCCACAAGAGGATAAACCGGCCATGACGGCCGCCAAACACAAGGATACGAATACTTTCTTCATCTTTCTTGCAAATTGTTCTTTAAAGTTTAAGTTAGAAAAAATCGCTGTCAACCAGCGTGCGCCCCCGGCCGGAAGCCGACCGGAAAGGGCCGCAAAGTTAGCAAAATAACCCGAAAGCAGGAAAATTGTTCACGCCTTGCCTGCAAAGTAGCGAATGATTTAAGAAGATTTTGGTGAATATCTAAGAATTAAGCCGTATATTTGTAGCGGTCAAACGGGAAACCTCTCCCCGCGACATCTATCCGTAACACATTATTAATATATAGAGACAGACAAAAAGAAATGGGTAAAGTTCTTATTATCGGCGCAGGCGGCGTAGGTACCGTTGTCGCGCACAAAGTGGCCCAAAATCCGGACGTATTCACGGACATCATGATTGCAAGCCGCACGAAATCAAAATGTGACGCCGTGGCGGAGGCTATCGGCAACCCGAACATACAAACCGCACAGGTCGATGCCGACAATGTGGACGAACTGGTGGCCCTGTTCCGTAGCTTCCAACCCGAAATCGTCATCAACGTGGCCCTGCCCTACCAAGACCTGACCATCATGGAGGCGTGCCTGAAGACGGGCGTCAACTACTTGGACACGGCCAACTACGAGCCGAAGGACGTGGCACACTTCGAGTACAGCTGGCAGTGGGCCTACAAGCAACGCTTCGAAGAGGCCGGGCTGACCGCCATCCTGGGGTGCGGCTTCGACCCCGGCGTGAGCGGAGTCTATACGGCATACGCGGCCAAGCACCACTTTGACGAAATACAATACCTGGACATCGTGGATTGCAACGCGGGCAACCACCACAAGGCTTTCGCCACCAACTTCAACCCCGAAATCAACATCCGCGAAATCACGCAGAACGGACGCTACTACGAAGACGGCCAATGGATTACGACCAAGCCCTTGGAAATCCACAAGTCGCTGACCTACCCCAACATCGGCCCGCGCGACTCCTACCTGCTCTACCACGAAGAGCTGGAATCGCTGGTGAAGAACTATCCCACCATCCGCCGCGCACGCTTCTGGATGACCTTCGGGCAGGAATACCTGACCCACCTGCGCGTCATACAAGACATCGGCATGGCCCGCATCGACCCGATAGACTACAACGGCCAGCAGATTGTCCCCCTGCAATTCCTCAAAGCCGTCCTCCCCAACCCCCAAGACTTGGGCGAGAACTACGACGGCGAGACCTCCATCGGCTGCCGCATCCGTGGCCTGAAGGACGGCAAGGAGCGCACTTACTACGTCTACAACAACTGCAGCCACCAAGCCGCCTACCGGGAAACAGGGATGCAGGGAGTGAGCTACACCACCGGCGTGCCCGCCATGATTGGCGCCATGATGTTCCTCAAAGGCTTGTGGAAACGCCCCGGCGTATGGAACGTGGAAGAGTTCGACCCCGACCCCTTCATGGAGCAACTCAACAAACAGGGACTGCCCTGGCACGAAGTATTTGACGGAGACTTGGAACTTTAATGACGTAGACATGAACATAGGAGACAAAGCCCCTGAAATATTGGGCATCAACGAGCTGGGCGAAGAAATCCGCCTGAGCGACTACCGGGGCAAGAAAGTGGTACTATACTTCTACCCCAAAGACAGCACGCCGGGATGCACCGCCCAAGCCTGCAACCTGCGCGACAACTACGCCGCCCTGCAAGAAGCGGGTTACGACGTGATAGGCGTCAGCGTGGATAGCGGGAAGTCCCACCAGAAATTCATCCAGAAAAACGCCCTGCCCTTCCACCTCGTGGCCGACACGGACAAGCGGCTGGTGGAGCAATTCGGCGTGTGGGGCGAGAAGACTATGTGCGGACGCAAGTACATGGGCACCTTCCGAACCACCTTCATCATCGACGAAGAAGGAGTGGTGCGCCGCATCATCGCGCCCAAAGAGGTGAAGACCAAAGAACATGCGGCACAGATACTGAATGAATAACCCCTTAATACACAAAGAGAAAAGTGGCAAAGAAAGACGAACTGAACTTTGAGAACGAAAATGGCGCGCCGCAGGCTTCCAACGAAAAACTGAAAGCCCTGCAAATGGCCATGGAAAAGATAGAAAAGAGCTTCGGCAAAGGCTCCATCATGCGCATGGGCAGCCAGGAAGTAGAGCACATCGAGGTCATCCCCACCGGCTCCATCGGCCTGAACGCGGCGCTGGGCGTGGGCGGATACCCGCGCGGACGAATCATCGAAATCTTCGGACCCGAATCGTCCGGAAAGACCACCCTGGCCATACACGCCATGGCCGAAGCGCAAAAAGCGGGAGGCATAGCCGCCTTCATCGATGCCGAACATGCCTTCGACCGCTTCTACGCCGCCAAGCTGGGCGTGGATGTGGACAACCTGCTCATCTCGCAACCCGACAACGGCGAACAGGCCCTGGAGATTGCCGACCAACTCATCAACTCGTCGGCCGTGGACATCATCGTCATCGACTCCGTGGCCGCGCTGACCCCCAAGGCCGAGATTGAAGGAGACATGGGCGAAAACAAAGTCGGCCTCCAGGCGCGGCTCATGTCCCAAGCCCTGCGCAAACTGACCTCGGCCATCAGCAAGACGCGCACCACATGCATCTTCATCAACCAACTGCGCGAGAAAATAGGCGTGCCCTTCGGCAACCCCGAAACCACCACCGGCGGCAATGCGCTGAAGTTCTATGCCTCGGTGCGCATCGACATCCGCCCCGGACAGGCCATCAAGAACGGCGACGAGGTGCTGGGCCGGCAGACCAAGGTGAAAATCATCAAGAACAAAGTGGCTCCCCCCTTCCGCAAGGCAGAGTTCGACATCATGTTTGGCGAAGGCATCTCGCGCGCGGGCGAAATCATCGACCTAGGCTCGGACTTGGGCATCGTCAAGAAGAGCGGCTCGTGGTTCAGCTACAACGACACCCGCTTGGCACAAGGACGCGACGCCGCCAAGCAAGTCATCCTGGACAACCCCGAACTGGCCGAAGAACTGGAGGAACAGATCTTCGAAGAGCTGAGGGGAGAGAAATAATTCTCCCACAAGCACACGAAACAAGGCGGATGAACGGAAGGCCCACTTCCACTCACCCGCCTTGTATTCTATATTGCCCTTAATCCTAATAAGCACGCTCCGTGTGCCAGTCCTTCATCTGTTTTTTAAACTGTTTCCACGCATCGCTGTCAAAATACTTCTGTAAATCTCGGAGCGACTCCGAACCTTGCAAGGCTTGCAAGTTCTCCAAGCCCCGATGCGGCATGACAATGGACGAAGAACGTTGATACAACAAGATGTTGCGCACGTCTTGCTCCGTCATTTCCCCTTCCAGGTAGACAAATTGCAACTCACCGGCATTTTGCATCAACATCACCAGCGATTCGATTTTGTCTTTCCGGCGGGACACATAAAATTCCGAACCATGATTCTCGTACTTCCGCTTCATCAGCAACTCGTATTTGGAGGAATCCAGCAGCGAACGGATGTCTTCCAGCATCTCCTTGCGCACCTTCGCGTCTTTGGTGGAGAGCAAGCGGACCGAGGTCAGGTTCTTGGTTTTGCCCAAATACAATTCGCTGGCAAAGAGGTTCGTGTTCATCTCCAGCATCGTCTTGGAGATGTAAATGGATTCGACCTCCTTCATGTCGTCGTACTTGCTGAATAACTTTTCCTGCCCCTGGGCCGCGAATGGCAAGAACATCAAGATCGACAGCAGAAAAACTTTTGCTGTCTTAATTGTCCTAATTGTCTTCATGTCTTATAAGTTGATGTTTTAAAATTTGCTTGATGCAATTATCGGATATAAAAAATTAGAGGGATAAAATTTATTCACTGAATTCTCCCCATATCTCCTGGTTGGCGGCCATGATGTCTTGTTGCGAATCCTCCAGCTGCTCCATCCCCTCGCTCCACACCTGCGACATCTCTGTCAAAATGGCTTCCAAAGCACGGTGTGCATCCTCCGGATTGGTGAAGGTGTCCTGAGGGGTAGGCTCTTGGCGCATCCCCGCAATACCGAACCCCAATCCCACGGCCAGAAGCAATGTGGCGGCCACGCTCCCCCACCTCAGCCACAAACGGCGGCACGACCTCCAGGCACAACGGTCTATCACAGCTTCCAACCGCGCTTCCAACCCATCGGGCACAACCACATCCCTCTCCGCCCGATGAAGCGAAAGAAACACGTCGCATTCCCGCCGCAGGGCAGGTGGCAAGTCGTCGGCTGCCCGGATGGCTTGTAACAGGGCTTCTTCCTGACGCTCGTCAGTCCGCCCCTCGTAGTAGAGGGACAACAGGCGTTCAATCTCTTCTCTTTTCATAATCACGAAATTTAAAAAAATCCTCACGTATCTTCTTCCGGGCGCGAGACAGCATCACGCGGATGTTGACGGCGCTCAACCCGGTCAGTTGTTCAATTTCTTCGTAGGGGCACCCCTCTATGTCGCGCAGGCGAACCACACGGCGTTGCGGTTCGGGCAGACGACCGATAAGCATCTGCACCACGCGGACATCGTCGCGCTCCTGCGTCCCGTCCGGTTCGGCCAAGAGAATGGCGTCGTCCAATCCCGTCTGTTGCCGCTCCCGCTGATAGGAAGCCGAACGCAGCAAATCCAAGCACATGCGACGCACCAAGGTGACGCAAAACGCCTCCGGATGGTCGATGGCAGACAACGTCTCGCGCCTGTCCCACAACTTCAGGTAAGCCTCCTGAAGCAAGTCCTCTGCATCCTCCTCGTTCCCCAACAGACGGAGCGCCACCGCGTAGAGTTTGCGATGGTACGGCAGAAACATCTTCTTGAAAGCGGTTGCATCCATGCTTAGGGTCTCTTTTTATAGTTATTCGGGTCCTACATCTAAAGAGACGGAAAGCGAACGGAGTTTGTTACAGGGAAAGGATGTTATTTGTTTCTCTCTCGGCTTGGCAACCCCACGTGTCCCTAGTGTTAATGCCACTAGTTCAGCGTGTTGTGCACATCGGGCATCTTTCTTCCTGCGGAACAAAACAAGGACTCTATATACTCAAGGGATGTATGAATTATTTCTGCGGATATTGGGAATTTTCAGGAAGGCGTGACAAGCGTGACAGTTGTGACAGTTAAAAACACAAGGTGTGATTGACGCTCCGCCACGTTGAAGGGGTAAGAGAAAGTTTATTTCTCTACTTAGTATAGATTTATTATTATATATATATTGTATAAATATTTATTATATAAATAACATATAAAGAGAAAGCAAAAGAAAGGAAGGCATATGCTCCCGAAAACATTCTCCTAAAATCCATTCATGCTGTGTTTTAACTGTCACAACTGTCACGCTTGTCACGCTTCTATCTCCCAAACACTTGAATCGCTACGTAGAAGAGGGGTATCGCGTCCCCATGCATACCAAAAAGAGGGCACTGCCGCTGTTGGCAATGTCCTCTTTCTGTCTTTAACCGCGAGCCTGGCTTACTTCCGTCCCGTCAGGTAGAAGTCTACCTGCCCGGCATGTACCAAGTCGTCGTGCGTGATGCGGAAGCCTTTGTGCTTCTTGCCACCCAACTTCACTTCGCCTATATAGGGAGCCTCGCCGCCCTGCGCGGGCTGGTGGGTGGTGATGACCAGCTCGGACTGGCGGTAGTACTTGGGGTCGAGCCGGATGGTCACTTTGTCGAAGACGGGCGTGGTGAGCGTGTACTCCGGCACGCCGGGGCAGTCGGGATAGAAACCCATCATGCTGAAGATGGCCCAAGCGGACATGGTGCCGGTATCGTCGTTGCCGGGGATGCCGTCGGGGGCGTTCTTGAAGTAGGTGTCCACCAGCCGGGGCACCAGCTCTTGCGTGCGCCATTCCTCGCCGGGGAAGTAGCTGAAGAGGTAGGGATAGGCTATGTCCGGCTCGTTGGCAGGGTCGTAGCGGTCCAGGTCGAAGACGGACTGGAGCTTGTCCACAAAGGCTTTGCGGCCTCCCATCAGGCGTGCCAAGCCCTTGACATCGTGGGGCACGTAGAAGGTGTAGTTCCAGGCATTGCCCTCGTGGAAGCCGGGATTCTCTTCAAAGTTGGCGCCTTGCATGGGGTCGAAGGGCGAGTAGAACGTACCGTCGGGCAGCTTGGGGCGGAAGGTGCCGTAGTCCTTGCAGTAGTAGTTCTTGTAGCCCAACGAACGCTGGTAGAAGAGTTTAGCGTCGTCTTTCTTACCCAGCGCGTCGGCAAAGCGGGACAGGGCATAGTCGGCGATGTAGTACTCCAAGGCGTGCGAGACGGAGTTGTCGTTCTTCGCGCGGATGGGGACGTAGCCCAGGTTGTAGTAGTCGTCGGCATCGGGGCGCATCAGGTTCTCGGATCCGGGCATTGTGGCGGACTTGTACATGGCTTCGTAGGCTGTCTCCACGTCGAAGTCGCGCAGTCCCTTGAACCACGTGTCCACAATGACGGGGATGGAGGGGTCTCCTTCCATGGTGAGGGTCTCGCGCCCGTAGAGTTCCCATTTGGGCATCCAGCCGTGCTCGCGGTACATGTCAATCATCGTACGCACCATGTCCAGTTGGCGGTCCGGGAAGAGGAGGGTCATCAACTGGTGCACGTTGCGGTAGGTGTCCCAGAGGGAGAAGACGGTGTAACGCTTGCCCTGCGTGGTGAGTATCTGGTCGGACTCCATGGCAGGATACTGGCCGTTGACGTCGTTCAGCACGTTGGGATGGATGAGCAGGTGGTACATGGCGGTGTAGAAGACGTGCTTCTGTTCGTCCGTCCCGCCTTCGACGAGGATGCGGCTCAGGTCGTCGTTCCAAGCCTTCCGGGCAGCCTGGTGGATTTGCTCGAAAGAGAGTCCGGCCTGCTCGCGGTCCAGATTCTCGCGGGCATTCTCAATGCTGACGAAAGAAACGCCCAGGCTGACTTCCACTTGTTCGCCCTCGGCCAGGTCGTAGGTGAACCACACGCCCACGTCGTCGCCGCTGATTTCCTTGCGGTAGTTAGTATAGAGTTTCTTGGTGCCGGCCGTGGAGTCCCACTGTGCTTCCACGCCCATGGGTCGCATCTGCTTCCAGTAGCCGCTGGCTTTGGGGGCCTTATTCACGCGCATCACGAAGTAGATGGGGAAGACGGCCTGGGGATTGTAGCAAAAGCTGCCCAGGAGTTTGGTGCCTTCAATCTCGGTGTCGCTGACAAAGCGCACGGTGGCTCCCGTCTCGTTGGTCAGTCCCTCGCCCAGGTTGAGCAGGATGTTCCCCTGCCCTGCCTTGAAGGTGAAGCGTTCGCGAGCCGTGCGGGGCGTGGCGGTCACTTCGGTCTGTATGCCATACTTGGTCAGGCGGTTGGCATAATAGCCGGGGGTAGCTTTCTCGTCCTGGTAGCTGCTGCCATATTTCAGGTAGTCCACCTCCAGTTCGCCTGCCGTGGGCATCAGCAGGAGCGAACCCAGTTCGGGGCAACCCACGCCGCTGAGGTTGACGTGGGCATAGCCGGTGAAGTAGGTGTTCTTGTATTCATAGGGCGTGGACCACCAAGTCTTGTCCTTGTCGCGGTTGCCTTCGCCGCCTCCCATCACGTTGAAGGGCACTACGGACATCATCCCCTGGGGGCACAAGGCACCGGGGTTGGTCGTGCCATAATTGGTGGTACCCACGAAAGGATTCACATAATCCACCGGTTCTTTCCCGGTGTCTGCCCTCCCCGCAGTGGGGAAAAGCGCCATCGCGGCCAGCAGGCCGCCCAGGCATCGGTTTTTCATTGAATGTATCATAAGCGAAAAAATGATAATTTATTACTTTCCTGTCCCCCACTCCGTCGGCTTGTCCGTCATGGTGAGTTCCAGCGTGCCGCCTTGCATCAACGTCTCGTGGTCGAAGAAAGGCGTGTCCAGCGGTGCGCCATTCAGCTTGGC
>CALUOW010000050.1 GCA_944322365.1 uncultured Bacteroides sp. | reverse complement strand
CCGTGGTTTGCGTGCTGTCGCATCACGCCGTGCTGTTGGCATTGGACTACTTTTCGGTGGCGCACGTCGGGCTTTTGCTGCTCCGGATTGTGGCCAGCACCGCGCTTACCACTTGCTGCATCTTGGCGTTGGAAGGCATCCGCAGTCAGAAAAAACAATAACCTACCGAACGTATGCCCAAGGATTATAAGTTGGAAAAGAGGAAATACGTGATTGGCGGCGCGGCTATCTTCATCGTGCTGGTCTACCTGGTCCGCTTGCTGGACTTGCAAATCATGACCGACGAGTATAAGAAGTATGCGGACAACAACGCTTTCCTCAACAAAGTGCAATATCCGTCGCGCGGAGCCATCTACGACCGGAACGGCAAGTTGCTGGTGTTCAATCAGCCGGCGTATGACATCACTTTCGTGCCGCGCGAGGTCACAAGGCTGGATACGGCCGACTTCTGCCAAACGCTGAACATCACGCGCGAGCAGTTCGACCGGCTGATGGAGGACGTGAAGAACCGCCGGAAAAATCCCGGTTACTCGCGCTACACGCAACAAGTGTTCATGACGCAACTGTCTGCCGAAGAATGCGGCGTCTTTCAAGAGAAACTTTTCAAATTCCCCGGATTCAGCATCCAACGGAGGACAATCCGCCAATACACCTACAATGCCGCAGGCCATGCTTTGGGCGACATCGGCGAGGTGTCAAGGCGCGACATCGAAAAAGACGATTACTACCGCAGCGGCGACTACATTGGCAAGCAAGGCATCGAAAAGAGCTACGAAAAGTATTTGCGGGGGGAGAAAGGCGTGGAAATCTTGTTGCGCGACGCGCACGGACGCATCCAAGGGCATTATATGGACGGGCAGTTGGACCGTCCCTCCGTTCCTGGGAAGAACCTGAAGCTGGGCTTGGACATCGACTTGCAGATGCTGGGCGAACGCTTGATGCAGAACAAGATCGGAAGCATAGTGGCCATCGAGCCTAAGACGGGCGAAATCCTTTGCATGGTATCCTCGCCGACGTTCGACCCGCACTTGCTCATCGGCCGGCAAAGGGGCAAGAACCACATTGCCTTGCAGAAAGACCCGCGAAAGCCCTTGCTGAACCGCGCCATCCAAGGCACTTATCCGCCGGGCAGCACCTTCAAGACGGCGCAAGCGGTGACGTTCCTCCAAGAGGGCATCATCAGCAAGGACTCGCCCGCTTATCCTTGTTCCCATGGTTTTATCCATCGCGGATTGCGGGTAGGTTGCCACGGGCACGCTTCGCCCCTCACCTTGGTGCCGGCCATCGCCACTTCGTGCAACGCCTACTTCTGCTGGGGGTTGTACGACATGTTCGGCGACCGTCAGAAATACGATTCTCCCCAAGACGCCATCACGGTGTGGAAAGACCACATGGTGGCGCAAGGATTCGGCTACCAGCTCGGCACGGATTTGCCCAGCGAACAACGCGGGCTGATACCCAATGCGAAGTTTTATGACAACGCATATCGGGGCTCGTGGAACGGACTGACTGTCATCAGCATAGCCATCGGGCAAGGGGAGATATTGGCCACTCCGCTCCAGATAGCCAACTTGGGGGCGACGATAGCCAACCGGGGCTGGTTTATCACGCCCCACATCGTGAAGGACATCGAAGACAATGCCTTGGACAGTTTATATACGACCCGCCGGTATACGGGCATCGACAGCCAATACTACGAGTGGGTGGCCGAAGGGATGCGGGCGGCCGTCACCGGCAGTACGGGCAGCGGCACGTGCCGCATGGTCGGGATGATGCTGCCGGACGTGGAGGCTTGCGGCAAAACGGGCACTGCGCAGAACCCGCATGGCAAGGACCATTCGGTTTTCATGGGTTTCGCGCCGCTGGACGACCCGCAGATAGCCATCGTGGTGTACGTGGAAAACGGAGGTTGGGGCGCTACGTATGGCGTGCCCATCGGCGCCATGATGATGGATCAATACTTGCACGGGCATCTTTCGCCGGAGAACGAGGAGCGTGCGGAAATATTCAGCCAAATGGCCGTGTCGTATGGAGAAGGGGGGAGGTAAGCGCGTATGAGGCAAAAACAATCCATTTTCAAATCCTTGGACTGGGTGACGGTTGTCATCTATCTCGCCTTGGTGGTCTTTGGCTGGTTCAGCATTTGCGGGGCCAGCTATGATTACAGCGAGCACGATTTATTGGACTTTTCCACCCGTGCGGGCAAGCAGTTCGTGTGGATCATCTGTTCGTTCGGCTTGGCGGGCATACTGCTGATGCTTGACGATATATTCTACGAGACTTATTCTTATCTGATGTACGGCATCCTGCTCTTGCTGCTGATCGTCACTATATTCATTGCGCCGGACACGAAGGGTTCCCGCTCTTGGCTTATCCTAGGTCCGGTCAGCTTGCAACCTGCCGAATTTGCCAAGTTTGCCACCGCCTTGGCTTTGGCGCGCTTCATGAATGCTTATGGCTTTGTGCTGAACACATGGAAAAATGCCTTGGGCGTGGGACTTATCATCTTGGTGCCGATGCTGCTCATCATCATGCAGCGGGAGACAGGGTCCGCCTTGGTCTATCTGGCTTTCTTCTTGGTGCTCTATCGGGAAGGGATGCCGGGCATTGTGCTCTTTTCGGGCATTTGCGCGGTGCTTTACTTCGTGTTGGGCATCCGTTATGCGGAAGCGATGTTGGCCGATACGCCTACGCCTATGGGGCAATTCTTGGTCTTGACCATCATCTTGCTGCTTTCGGCCGGCATGGCGGGGGTATTGTCCCGCAAGATGAAAGCAACCAAAATCATAGCCGGCGGCACATTGGGAGCCTTGGTTTTGGCCTTCATCGTAGCCGAATGGCTGGCCCCGTTCAACATGGTGTGGGTATTGTGGGGGCTTTGCGCCGCCACCGTGGTCTACTTGGCTTACCTGGCTTTGCGGACAAGGCGCAAGAGCTATCTGCTGACCTTGGTGTTTGCCGTGTGCTCCATTGGTTTCCTCTATTCGGCCGAACACGTGTTCAACAGCGTTTTGGAGAGCCACCAACAGATACGCATCAAGGTCCTGCTGGGCTTGGAGGAAGATCCTAGCGGCGCCGGCTACAACGTCAACCAATCCAAGATAGCCATCGGGTCGGGCGGATTGACGGGCAAAGGATTCTTGAATGGCACGCAGACCAAGTTGAAGTATGTGCCCGAACAAGACACGGACTTCATTTTCTGCACCGTGGGCGAGGAAGAGGGATTCATCGGTTCGGCCGCCGTGTTGGTTTTGTTCTTGTCCCTCATCTTACGGCTTATCCAATTGGCCGAACGCCAGCCCACAACGTTGGGAAGGGTTTACGGATATTCGGTCATGAGCATCTTCCTCTTCCATTTGTTCATCAACATAGGCATGGTCTTGGGGCTTACGCCTGTCATCGGCATTCCGCTTCCCTTCTTCAGCTACGGCGGCTCGTCGTTGTGGGGCTTCACCATCTTGCTGTTCATATTCTTGCGCATGGATGCCGGGAGGGATACGCGGAGATAAATGCTGGGGGAAAGGTTTACGGAGTTCCCCAGGCAATGCGAAGCCCCACGTCGCTCACGCCCGGCAACAAAGTGTCCGGCAGCACGCTGGTAAGGCTGATGCGGCATGTGTCTTTGGCATCCAAGGGCAGGCTGACGACCGGCGAAGACACGACCCGCAAGTTGCTTCCTCCCTGTCCCAACCAATTGCCGGCCTCGTCGGCTATGGACAAAGTCAGCGTGTCGCAGACGGGAAGGAGGCTATCCCCTTGGAGGGCAAAGCGGATAGGAAGGGCGCGGTAAGGGAAGGAAGATGAATGCCGCACTTCCAGCGTCAAGAGGCAAGGCGCGTTGCTGTCGGGCAACACCACGTCAAACCGCAACGTATCGCCCTTGGCCCATCCACGGGCGGGCAAGGAACGATACGTGTGGCAAATGGTCTGCTCTTCGCAAGCTCCCAAGACGAGGAGCAACGCCAAGGCGGAAAGGATGCCTTTAAGACTGCGTGGGCGTTTCATTGCTTTGGGGAGCGTTGGACGAAGGTTTGTCGCCCTGCGGCTTCTTGGGCTTGCGGGCTTGCTTGGGCTGCTGAGGCTTGGGCTGCGCATTGCCTTTGGCCGAAGGCTGGGCCTGCTTGGCCGGTTGCTGCTTGGATTGGGGCTGCTTGGCCGCTTGTTTGGGTGGGGCGGCTTGGGCGGCTTTGGGTTGGGCGGCATTTTCGGCTTGCGGTTTTTTCTTCTTCTTGTTCTTGCTCTTCTTGCTGCGGTCGAAGCGGGTCAGTTCGTCCTGCTCCAGCAAGTCGGCCGGACGACGGTCTGTCTCGCGTGCAACGCCTTCCGACAAAGAATCCGGCTTCTCTCCCCGCTTGTTCATATTGATGATTTGGAAAGCCCGGCGTCCCGAAATGGTGACGGCGTTGGCCAGGATGCTCTTGTCCGTCGAATAGGTCACTTGGTTGCTGAGGATGTCGGCCTTGAAATAATAATAGGTGGCATCCTTCGTCTCAAGCGCGATTTCCTTGCTGGGCAAACGCTTTTGCGCCTCCACGTAAGCATCCACCTCGTAGTTGAGGCAGCATTTCAGCTTGGCGCATTGCCCGGCCAGCTTTTGGGGATTGAGGGCGATGTCCTGATAGCGGGCAGCCGTCGTGGCCACGGAGACGAAGGAGGTCATCCACGTGGCGCAACACAATTCCCGACCGCAAGGCCCTATGCCGCCGATGCGTCCTGCTTCCTGACGGGCGCCAATCTGCTTCATCTCGATGCGCACCCGGAAGACTTCGGCCAGTACCTTGATGAGTTGGCGGAAATCCACCCGTTCGTCGGCAATGTAATAGAAGATGGCTTTGTTGCCGTCGCCTTGGTATTCCACATCGCCAATCTTCATTTGCAGATGGAGGTCTTTGGCTATCTGCCGCGAGCGTATCATCGTGTCGTGTTCGCGGGACTTTGCCTCGTTGTATTTCTCCATATCCACCGTTTTGGCTTTGCGGTAGATGCGTTTGATGTCCGCCTCGGACTTCAAGTTGGCTTTCTTCAGTTGCAAAGGCACCAGGCGTCCGGTCAGGGTTACTACCCCGATGTCATGCCCCGGCGTAGCTTCGACGGCCACGATGTCTCCCTTCTCCAAAGGGATGTGGTTGGAGTTGCGGTAATAGCCCTTGCGGGTGTTTTTGAACTGCACTTCCACCAAGTCGCATTCGTTGGCGTTGCCGGGTATGTCGGCCAGCCAATCGTAGGTGTTCAATTGTCGGTCTTGCTTTCCGCAACTTTGGCAACAGAGGCTGCCGCCGCCATGGTGCAACACAAAAGGCTGCCCGGCATGGGCGGGAGGCGTTGCCGCAGGTTCGGCGGCTGTATCGGCGGGTATTATGGGATTGTATTCCTTCATATCGTTATTATTTATAGAGTATATATCATGCTTTCAACAATACGGTCATTTTGAGGGCAAAGTCAAAAAAGACCATGCGCGGGTTGACGTTTTGGGCTATGTGCAACTGGGCTTCGGACAACTCGTTCATCAGCCCCTGCACGTTGCGTTCGTTGACAAAAGGCGCGAAGCGTGTGGCAAAGTTCTCCTCCGGCCTTGTCATATAGTTCATTTCCGGTCGATGGAGGTTGTAGATAAAGCTCTCGCGCACCATCCGTTGGCAATAGTCCAAGAAATTCTTTTGCCGTTCGCGCCCTATGCCGGCCACTTGTTCGCTCCATTGCTTCATCTCGCGCACTTTGCGGGCGTAAGAAAAGCGCATGATGCTGACAAAGAGGTTGAAAAACTCGGCATTCTCTTCGTCCAAGCTGATGGTTTGCAAGGCTTTGACAAAGTTGCCGTTGGCCATGTGGGCGATAGGCCGGCTGTCCGAAGCCTGGATGCCATAGCGGGTTCGGAGCGCCTCGTCCACATCTTCGTCGGCTATGCGGGGCACCACGAAACGTTGGGTGCGGCTCACGATGGTGGACAGCAGAAGTTCGGGAGCCTCGCTGACCAAGAAGAACAGCGTGCGCTGCGGAGGCTCTTCGAGCAGCTTGAGCAATTTGTTGGCGCAAGCCTCGTGCAACTTCTCCGGAAGCCAAACCAACGTAATCTTATATCCCCCTTCGACGGATTTCAGACTCAACTTGCGGGCAATCTCGTCGCTCTCGCGGGCATAGATGATGGCTTGCCCGTTTTCCGCTCCCATCTCGTCCAGCCAATCGTCCAGCGTGAAGTACGGATTGTTCAGCAACAGCCGCCGCCAATCGGGCAGGTAGTCGTCGCAAACCTCTTTCTTGGCTTTGGCGTTGCGCACGATGGGAAACATGAAGTGGACGTCCGGATGCACCAGTTTGTCCCACTTGGCGCAAGACGGGCACGAGCCGCAAGCATCCGCGCCGTGGGGATGGGCGCAGCAAAGATAGCGCGCATAAGCCAAGGCCAAGGGCAACTTGCCGGCTCCCGCAGGACCGCAAAACAATTGCGCATGAGGCACACGCCCCTCTTGCACTTCTTGTATCAGCCTTGCCTTGGCTGCCGCTTGCCCGATGACATCCTTGAAGTAAAACACGTCCGTCGATGATTAAAGATGAATGACCGATGCTCAATAGACCTGCCTGGCTACCTCGCGGATACTGTCTACCGCCCCGATGGAGTAGAAATGGATGCTGGGCACGCCATGCGCCATCAGTTCGCGACACTGGGCCACGCACCACTCCACGCCCACTTGGCGGACTTCTTCGTCCGTAGCGCACTTTTGCACGGCGTCCACCAAGTCTTCGGGAATGTCTACCTTGAAGGTCTTAGGTATGACGCTGAGTTGGGATTTCTTCCTCAGCGGCTTGATGCCCGGCAGGATGGGCACTGTGATGCCTGCTTCGCGAGCCCGCTTCACAAAGTCGAAATACTTGCGGTTGTCGTAAAAGAGTTGCGTGACGGCATATTCCGCGCCCATCTCGATTTTGCGCTTCAGCCAATAAAGATCCGATTCCATATTGGGCGCTTCCTCGTGTTTTTCGGGATAGCAGGCCACCCCGTAAGAGAACGGCGTCTTGGTGACGGTCATTTCAGAGCCGTCCACAAAAATGCCCTGGTTGAATTGGTTGATTTGTTCCTCCAATTCGATGGCGTGGGAGTAACCGCCCTTTTCGGGCACGAAGACCGATTCGTGCTTGGCCTTGTCCCCGCGCAACACCAGCAAATCGGTAATGCCCAGGAACTGCAAATCGAGCAACATGTATTCGATGTCCTCGCACGTGAAGCCGCTGCACAGCACATGGGGCACCATCGTGATGTTGTATTTGTTTTGGATGGCGGCAGCCACGGCCACAGTCCCCGGACGACGGCGCAGACGGTTGCGTTGGAACAAGCCGTTGCCCAACTCCTTGTAGACATACTCGCTGCGGTGGGTCGTGATGTTGATGTATTTGGGGTCAAACTCGCGCAAGGTGTCTACGGTTTGATACAGTTTCTCGATTCCCGTCCCTTTCAGAGGCGGAAGAATCTCGAAAGAGAATGCCGTTTTCTCCCGGCTGTTTATCAAGTCTATTACTCTCATTTCTCTGTTGCTATCTAAGTCCGTTGGTGGAAAAACCAAGTATGACGGGCAAAAATACGAAAAAGCTGTGAAAAAGCCACCCAACGGGCTGTTATTATTTTCCAATAGCCCCGGCGCGGCGGACGACAAGGCGCGTCAGAGTTTCGTTTCCCCCTCGATGTAGTTTTCCAGGAAGAGGTGCTCGCCGTCGAACACGGCGTAGGAGAAACTGTTGATCCAATCGCCCAGGATAACGACGCGCGCCGTGGCGCTGAGCATCAAGTCCAGTTCGATATGCCGGTGTCCGTAGATGAAAAAGTTGATGTCGGGGTGCGTCTTCAAGTATTCCTTGGTATAAAGCACCAAGTATTCCTTGTCTTCGCCCATATAATCAGGTTCCTTGCCGTTGACGCGCTTCAGGCGGCTGTGCTTGGCCCAGTGCAAGCCGAGGGAGACGCTCCAACGGGGATGCAGGGCGGAGAAGAGGCGTTGCGCCGTGCGGCTGTGAAACAAGGCGCGCAGCAGTTTGAAGTTCACGTCCGGGTCGCCCAACCCGTCGCCGTGCGCCAAGAAGAATTCCTTGCCGCAGATTTCGGTAGTGAGCGGCTCGCGGTGCAGGACGACGCCGCATTCCTTCTCCAGGTAGTCGCCGCACCAAATGTCGTGGTTGCCCGTGAAGAAGTGTACTTCCACTCCGAGGTCCGTCAACTCGGACAACTTGCCCAGAAAGCGGGTGTAGCCGCGCGGCACTACGGTCTTGAACTCGTACCAGAAGTCGAACATGTCGCCCAGCAGGTAGACGGCGGCAGCCTTGTGCTTGATGCTGTCCAGGAAGTTGACCAAGCGGCGCTCCTGCGTCCGTCCGTGGGGGATGGCCAAGGAGCCGAGGTGGGCGTCGGAGAGGAAGTAGATATTCTTCATATTATTATATATACGGGGTGGGGTTATTTGAAAAGTTCGTCCAAGTATTGGTAGAAAGCGGGGTCTTCGCCCACCACAATCTTGGCAATCTTGCCTTCGGGGTCTACGACAATCTTGGTGGGATAACCCTGTATGGCGTAGAGAAGGCTGACATTGGGGTCGTCGGCATTGCGGACGTGCAGCCAAGGCAGTTCGTGCTTCTCGACGGCGGCGCGCCAAGCCTCTTCCGTGTCGCGGCAGTCGATGCCCAGGATTTCCATCCGGTCTTTGTACTTCGCGTAATACTTCTTCATGTCGGGGATGCCCTTGATGCACCAGCCGCACCAGCTTCCCCAGAAGTCCAGCACCACATACTTGCCGCGCAAGGAACTGAGGGCAAGGGGCTGTCCGTCGAGGTCGTTCAGGGTGAAGTCGGGAGCTTCGGCGCCTTCTGCAATCCTCTTCTGGTTTTCTTCGAATATCCTCCTCTTCCGGAAGTTTTCTTCAAAGACTTGCGCAATGGGGGCCAACGGGCCGCTTTTCACTTGTTCGGTCAGCAGGGGATAGAGTTCGTCCACCCAGTCGTTTCCAATCTCCGAGAGGATGAACAGGGACAAATCCCGATCGGGATGCTGACGGACATAGTCGGCTTGCAGGCTGTCTTTCTGATGCCAGAGGGGCAAATATTCATTGTTATAGATTTCTTTTGTCATCACTTCTGCCAAGGAGTCCATTTTTTCCTGATAAGGCCGGCAGGCTTTCTGGATTGGGGCGTAGGCGGCATTCAGTTCGCTGCCTTCCGTCTGCCAATCCTCCAAACTGCCCGTCACCCGGACGTGTTCGCCCGGCAGGAGAGCCAGTACGATGGCGTTGTTCATATCTTTGGTAGAGGCGGCAACCACCTTGTAGGCAATGGTGTCGGTCTCGGCAAAGTAGGTGTAGGCGCTTTGGCCGGGCAGGACGGTGTCCAGCTCCAAGTGCTCTTGGTTCAGGTCCGAGATAAGGTAAGAGCCCACCAACAAAGTGTCGCTCTTCATTTCGTCCAATTCGAAGTCTATGCGGCTTCTTGGGTCTGTCTGTTGGCAGGCGCAGAGCAAGGCCGCTCCGGCCAGTCCCATGAGTAGATTCTTCTTCATACGTTATTCTTCATTATTCGTTCTTCATTCTTTATTATCTCAGAGGAAGCCCAACTCCAGTTTGGCCTCTTCGCTCATCATGTCCTTGTCCCACTCCGGCTCGAACACCAGGTTGACCGTGGCGTTCTTCACGCCTTCGATGGACTCCAGCTTCTGCCGCACGTCCTCCATGATAAACTCCGCCGCCGGACAGTTGGGGGCGGTCAGCGTCATGTCCACGGCGACTTCGTGGTCGTCGGACACGTCGATTTTGTAAATCAATCCCAGGTTGTAGACATCCACGGGGATTTCGGGGTCATAGACGGTCTTCAGCATCGCCACGATCTTCTCTTCTATCTCAAACTTGGTCATAACTTCTTTCATTGTGTTGGTTAGGACGGCAAAGCTAAAGATTTTCTTTGAAATAGGCAAAACTTTTCCCCCGTGCGGACAGGCAAACGCGACTATTCTTTCAAGAATTTACAGGAAACCCGCCCGGAAAACCTCCCGAAGTACGGCAAAGAACTTCCCTTCCCCGTTCATAAAGTTTAAACGTAGGTTGCGTTTATAAAAACGCACCGTACGTTTATAAAAACGCAACCTAAGTTTATATAAACGCAGCCTACGTTTAAACTTTATCCTAGACTTCGGCAACTTTTCCGGCGGACTTTCCCGTTTTTTCCCCGATACTTTCCCCCTTTTTTGCCTTCATCTTGACCGGACGCAAAAAGGGCGCGCCGATATTCAGGCACACCCTCAAACAAAACAAACAAACGGTTCTTACTTCTAAGTAAGATACGATCGGCTGCCCCACGCAAAGGGCAGGCCGGAGACGCCTCACGGCGGCAATAGGTAAAAAAGTTCCCGCAGGAACTTTCATTCTTACGGGAACTAGTTCAAACAAGAAGTATTTTATTCTTCTCCTACTTCGATACTACCGTTCTCACCTATCATCTCGAACTGGTGAGTGGTTTCAATATTGCCTTTACCGTGCAATTTAACTTTGCATTCAAGTCTATCATTGCTACCCATAGCACCCAATGCTGCGTTATTATTAACTTCGATTTGGCCATTTCCATATACCAAGCAGTTGATGACCGGATTCATAGCTTGACCCACGCGAAGTTTGGTGTGGTGCAGCAAACGCACTGTTCCATTTACCTTCACATAATTTACGGCCAAGTGAACAATTTCATCACCATCCGCACTTGTTGCACGGCCTTCGATTTTCGTTTCTGCATTGGCAAACTCTACTTCACCTTCTATGGGAGTACCATTTTCATCTGCAAAATGCAACTTGTCAAAGGTGTCATATGTACCGCATACCAGTGTCCCGACCTTCAGAACCACCTTGTTGTAATCATGGTATTTTTCGAGCCAGTCTACAATGTCAACAATATCTTTCTGGTCACCTTCAACCGTGTAGATAACTACCTGGTATTTTGTCGGCGTTTCACCAGCTTCCGTAGTAGAGATATTGCCGTGCACTGTATTTTCGATAACGCCGCGATTCTGATACTCTTCTTCCTTATTATTCAAAACTTTGATGATCGCATACTCATCAGCTTGGTAGATATAACCATAGTTCTCTACGCTCAGTGTGCAGTAGTTCTTGATACCTTCTTCATAAGCACCATTTTCAAGTGTCACGGCTTTGGCTTGTTCACCAGAATAGTTGACCACGTGGCTCATCTTTACCGGAGTCTGGTCGACTGCCAAATCTTTTGAACCGTTCTGGATGAAACTGCCAGGATAGTTGATGAATTTATCTTTAGCACTGAACACTCCCAGATTATAAACCCATCCCAGGTAACCTTTTTCGGAGCCATTAGAACCATATGCAATATACAACTCAGCACCTTCGGCAATTGTCAACTCGGCTTTTGTTTTACCGCAATTTACGCATTCATTGTAGTTGTACAATTTGGTAATCTTGCTCTTTTTGCAGTCACCGGCAAGGATATCCAGTACACTTTCATTGTGCACCTTGCCCCAAATTCTAGAGCCGGTCATTTCCATGGTACCTCTGTTCTGAACATCCACTGCTCCACATCCCTTATTAGTTATCACAGAATTAATCAGCTTTAACGTACCAGTTTCCTTATTTCTGATAGCGTTTTTTATGTTTGAAGCGTCAATCACCACTGTGTTCAGTGTCAGAGTTCCTTCGTTGGTGATGGAACCTATTCCACCAAAGAGCTTATTGGCAACGAGTGGTTCAATCTTGTGGTAAAGATCAATGCCACCGCTGAGTGCATCTAGATACCAATCGGCTTTACATATTGTTTCCTTTATCGCTTCGTCCAACACTTCCTCACTCTTGTCGTAATCATAGATAATTGGTTTCTCGATTACTTGCGTACCCTTGTTTACGATATGTGCATTTTTGCTGAAGTAGAAGAGGTCGATGGCATGATCATTTTCCAAATCAGCCGGGAAGATAATAGATCCGGAGCCGTTCACGCCTTCCGTTGCAGTGAAATAAATTACCGCCTTGCCACCTTGGCCGATTCCATAGCGGTTATTCAAAGCCTGTACGTAGTTAACCAATTCATTGGTCATTTCAAAGTCACCTAAAGTGCGTACATAGAAGTACTCCTTACGCGAGTTGGCCAAGTCGAAGTTGTTTTCCTGCTTGCCATAGTAAGACTCCAAGCGATTCAGCAAGTCACTTGCATCACCCGTTTGCACGACTCTGGAGGTTACCGGATAGAAGTCGGCGAATCGGATTTCAGCTCTGATATAGTCGCTTTCCATTGTCGGATCCAAGGTCGGCAGGGTGAATCTACCATCGGTTTCTACTAAGTCAGTCACAGCAGCGTCATTGAGCAAGGCACCTACCGGCTTCAGAATACATTCTTGCCATTTCCCGCTTGTATCCTCTTGTTGTCCGTATACAGTGAACACGTACTCACTCATATTCATATCGTGAGGCAATGTGATGACAGGTCTTATTAGTTCCATTGTGTTTAGCACCACACCGTTTCCGTCTTCACCCGTAAAATCAATTACATACTCATAAGCCGGAGTCGCTACTTTATTTGTGCATCCATACGGTGTGAAACCCTTTTCGCCCGGATAGGAGTAATGAACCACGCTACGAGCTGCTGTTCGTGTCCACGATGCCAGTGTCCAGTAGTAGTTATCATCCATATTCCCGCATTCGTCCACTGTATTGTCCACGATATAAGGTTGGGCGAATGCAGGACCGAATTTTTCAAATACGCCATTAGGCTGCCAAGTTGCATTCTGCCAAGCATGCCCCAAGCACAGTTCGGGGTTCGCTGCTACTATGCTATCCAGATTATGCTCCGTTGCAAACTTAGTCCATTGTTGCTTGAAGTAGCTTTCGCTATCGTCCTGACGCTTGCCGAAATCTTTTGGCATATTTCCACAAGGCCTCACGTAAGCCAATGTAGGCATAGGAGCACCGTCAATGCGGCTAATCACCATCTTCTCTACACGGAAAGGAACATTTCCTGTATTTTGGATTCTTAAATCAATGTTGGCCAAGATAGGACGCATCTGTACCGGCAACTGCAGCTCATTGTCTGCGGTAGCTTTGTCATTGCGATAAACTTGTGTATAACCCAAGAAGAATTGGTTTTCTTCCAAACCATCTGTCATAGGAGCTACAGGGGCTTTCCCTTTTACTATAGCGTCGAATTTCTGCACGGGGTTGATATATACCCATACGTCACGTCTGTTGGTTACGTTGTTCAGGAGTTCTTCTTGCTGTCCACCAGTTGCAGGTTTTACGGCAAAATAGTTTCCTTCTACAATGGCATCGTCATTTACCCATGCACCCTTTTCCGGACTATATTCAAAGGGGAAGTTAGAAGATGAACGATTCACCACCGCATACATCTTATTCCAAACCTGTTGTTCCATGAAGTGGGTGTTGTTGGCATTACGCTCTTCGCCTCCGCCTACACCAAATCCACAATCATTGCCGTTGTTCTCATCCATCAAGAAAAGACGGAATTTGTCGCCGGCTTCCCATCTTCCCTGCAGAAAATCGAAGCGGGTATCTGCCCCCTTATTACCGTCCACAAATGTCACTTTACCGACATTCACACGACTTTGCAGCGCATTACTACCGTTTTCCTCCTGCACTCCAAATTCATCTTGTGTACAAGAGAACATCAATGGCAATGCCATTGCTGCTAAATAAAACCTAGTTCTCATAATCTTGTTTTTTATTAAATTGATAGTTTGTTTTTACTCAAGGCCACCAATGCCCGGATCTACACCGCCGTCATTATAACCATCGTCGCCGGCACTTCCTTCGAATCCCTTTTCCACGCTCACCTCGAGGATTTCCACCTCCGGAGCCACATACATTTCTTTCTTTTCCATAAGTCAATCTTTGTTTAAATTGTTAATAATATAAAATTTGATACTCTTTCAGATTGTTA
>CALUOW010000049.1 GCA_944322365.1 uncultured Bacteroides sp. | reverse complement strand
ATGTGCAAAAATATGCCCGGCAGTGTGCGCATTGCGGCAACCGGAATGCTTGTATGCAGTGTGTATATCAGATAGATGATATACATGAGTCTGACACCCGATGCCCTTCGTTCTGCACGGATGCGCAGCGGCGGGAGCAGAATCAACAAAGCCTGGCGTATTTGAGCCGGCATCCTGAACTGTATAAACGATTGTTGAACGAAGTAGTAATCAGAGGGTGATGAAGAAGAAGTATTATTGGTTTTCATTGTATCCTTCCTGTTTCCTTTGGTTGAAAGGCGGGGAAGGATTGGTCTATAACGCCGAGAACAAGGCGAAAGTGCTTTTTCGGGCTACGGGCATGGTGGCAACAATGGCGGGGCAGTTGGCGCAGCCGGAGAACCTGTATGTGATTCGTCTGGATGAGGAGCAGTGCCAAGATTCGAAGTTGAAAACGTGGATGGAGGAATTGGTAGCGAAAGGTTGCGGAGTGTTGGTGCCCGACGACGGACAGCATGAACGCCCTTTGTCCTTGCCGCCCGTGTTGCGGGTGCAGGACGAGGCGGAGTATTACCGCTGGGAACACCGGCAGGGCATAGACGGCAATGTGCTGGACAACCTGCACAAACTGGTGTTTCACCTCAATGGGAGTCGGCATGGCCATGATGACTATACGCGGCAATGGCCCCTCTATCCTACTGTGCAGCCGGAAGCCTTGGCTGTGGAGGATGTGCGCCGATTTGCGCGGAACGCGCGGCTGTCCCCTTTCCTCACGGAAATAGTGCTGACCGGTAATCCTTTTGCCGTAGACCGGTTGCCGGAACTGGTGCAGGAGTTGCAGGAAATATGCCCTGTGACTGTCTGTTGCATGCAGGCCGATGCCTTGGAGCATTTGGAAGAAGCGCGGGCATGGGCTACATCGCTGCGCTTGGACATTGCTGTGACTGACTACAGCCAGTTGGAAACTTTACCTCGTGAAGCATCCCTGACCTGTCTGGTTGCTTCGGAAACCGATTGGGAACAGGCGGCCGCCTGCGAAGAGCAGGGTGGTTTCCGTGCCGTGTCTTTCGTGCCCGTTTATACGGGAGACAACGCAACTTTCTTGGAATCGGGCTTGTACATTCATATAGATGACCTGATGGAGTCTACTCCGGACAAGCGGGAGATATTCATCCGACAAAAGTTGAATCTTTATGATTTTGGCAGATTAGTGGTAATGCCGGACGGGCTGGTGTATGCCAATCCCAATGCGGAGTCACTGGGCAGCATTCACGATTCGCCCCATCAGTTGGCGTACCGCGAAATCACCGAAGGCCATTCCTGGTTGCGGGTGCGCGAGGGCCGTCCTTGCTGCGACTGCATCTACCAATGGCTTTGCCCTTCGCCTTCGTGCTACGAACAGGTGTTGGGCAGGGCGGACTTGTGCGGCAAGTATTAATATGTGTAAATAATTATAGGGGCAGCCATTGTAATCCCTTGGAGATTAAGTATATTTGTTCAATCTTTTGAAATCAATGCCATGTGCCAAGAAAAACGTTACATCCAATCAGATATTCATCCTCTTTCTGATAAAGTGGATGTAACCATTGATGTAATGAAATATCTGTTGAATATGGGATTTACCCGTAATTCCGGGCTTGTTCAAGGTGAGATGGGACAAGTCCTCATGTTGTTGTTATATGCCCGCCAGATAGGTTGCAAAGGCGTGGAAGATTTAGGGGTGGAATGGTTGGAGGATTTGTGCGGGCGGTTGTCAAAGCATGCTTCTATGGGTATGTTTGATGGCTTATGTGGCATAGGTTGGGCGATAGAATATCTGTCTCAGAACAGGTATATAGAGGTGGACAGCGATGATTTCCTAGAAGATATAGATAGAGCCGTTCAAGATGGAATGCCGCGTCATATCAAGGATGTGAGTTTTGGCTATGGATTGGCAGGAATCTTGTACTACGTTTCTATACGACTAGGCAGACGGAGAGAAAACACTCATAGTCCCTTTGAACAGTCTTTTTTAAATGAAATTCATGAAGCAGCTCATCGTTCTTCTTTTTTCCATGTTTTCCCTTGGTCGAAGCTTTTAGCCGATTTTGATAATCAACTGAGTGGAAAAGAGTATATGATTCCCGACATGATGGAGCGACTGATGGAATATTTTCAGGCGGACAGCGTATCGGTTGCTTCCTCGGATTGTGTCGCGTTTGATTGTTGCTGGAGAGCTATTCAACAAATTAGTAGTTATGTAGGCGGAGAGCATTCGGTTGATTGTGCAAAGATTACTCGTCGGTATTGCCTGTTTTTTGAGGAGAGTCCGTCAGCTCAATATGGCATAGGTACCTATGTTGATCTACTTTCTGATTGTCTGAAGCGAATGGATTGGGAGTTGACACTTGTTATTTTGCGATCTTCACAGACGACTTCCATAGCGGAGGAAGAAAGGAACGGTATTCACTATATTTATGTCGGTCATGCGGTATATTCCTTGAAAAGTGATGAGTGGATACGCTTTTATCAGGTATATTACCGGAATGTTGTCGCCCTATTGGCGAGTAGAATAAGGCCAGTGGAGAACTTGGTGTTTCACTTGAACCACATGCACATGAAAGATCTGGCCAAATCTCTCAAGTTGATTTATCCCCAAGCTGTAATCATAGCCACTGTTCATTATATGGATTGGGGGTGCCGCTTGGCAGGAAATAAGAATTTATTGCAGGAGGTTCTTTCATGCTCCACTCATCCGATGCATAAAGCGGTGGCTACCGTTTTCAATGAGAATATGGCTTTCCTTCAAAACTGTGACCACGTGATTGCCATTGCGCGTCATGCTTATGACACGTTGCGTGACATCGGAAAAATACCATCAGACAAGCTGACTTTGATACCTCATGCTTTGCCTGATGAGGGTAAACCTATAGGAAGAGAAGAGAGAATCAGGTTACGGCATCAATATGGGTTTAGCGAGAATGATAAGATTGTGGTATTTGCCGGTCGAATGGCGCAATTGAAAGGAGTTGATTTGCTGGGAGAAGCTTTTCGGCGTTTAAGTGACAATCATCCCGATTTGCGTTTGCTTATAATGGGCGATGGGGATTCCCGTATTTTTTTGAGTAGAGTAGTGCCATGTTGTTCCAAAGTAACAATGGCAGGATTTGTCTCTAAACCTACGTATTTTGAATTGTTGTCGTTGGCCGATATAGGTGTATTGCCTTCGTTGTATGAAGAATTTGGCTATGTGGCTATTGAAATGATGATGTTGGGAATACCGCTTGTGGTGGGCGATGGTAGCGGATTGGAGGAGATTGTGCAGCATGAAAGGACAGGCTATGTACTTCGATTGAAACACGATTTCGATGAGGTTGAGTATAACGTAGGAGAAATAATCCGTGCTTTGCAATATTTCCTGTCTTCACCTGAACAGTTCCAGTCATGGGGACGTGAAGGAAGAACGAGATTTGAAGAGCATTACCGGATTGATATCTTTGAAAAAAAATGGCTGGATTTTCTCCAGACATTTGGATAGTGTTAATAAATAACGATGCTTTCAAAAGATGGACAGCCTCGCTAGCTGCTATCTTATTGGAAGATTATCAATTGTTGTATTAAATGAAAAACGGCGATGGAAAGATGATTTAATATAGTGTGGCTACTTTCAAGGTATGCCATGAGCATAATATGCAATGTAAATAAATGGGATAAATAATGTATTTTTATAATTATAAAAAGAATTGTAATGAAAAAGCTAACTAAAATCAAATTGAAAGAGATTGTTCAAGATAATCTGAACACCTCAGAAATGGGTAAACTGTATGGTGGTGTAGAGCCTGGCATAGAACTTATGGCGTATGGGTGTTACCAAAGTGTCTGCAATAATAATAGGGATGATAGCGAAAAGAGGTGTACGACTGATACTTGTCTGCTTTCAAGTTGCATCTCTGGCGCATGAGGTATCCTATTCCTTTTGGATTGTAATCTGTTGAATGTTAATTAGATATGAGCTGGATGGAGTTTAGACTTTACATTTAAGTTTATATCCATTCTGTGCACTCTCTCTAATGCATTTAGCAGATTATTTCCTTGCAGTGTAAAGATGTTTTGTTTAATTGGCTAATTAGAATGTTCGTTGTCTTTAATATAAACCGTTATGTTAAAATATAATTTACTGAATGTACTGCTCGTCTTTTTTTTGCTTGTAGCTTGCCAGTCTGGAATGAAGGATTCTTCTTTGCCTTATCCGATTTTCCATGTGGATTTGGGAGGCAATGACGAAGCACGTGCCGACAGCTTTTGCAAGAGCATGCAACTACGTTTCCTGCCTTTGGAAACCAATAATCAATCTATATGTGCCCCCTCTCATTTGATTGTAAAGGATGATGATGTTTTTGTCGTGGACTCTAAGCAAGAAGGTATATTCCGTTTTGATAAATATGGCAGGTTTGAAAATAGCCTCCGGCATAAAGGACAAGGTGATAAGGAATATCAAATAATGTATGGGGTGGGGGTGCATGCAGGCAAAGTCTATTTTCTGGATATGACTGCGAGAATTCAAGTGTATGACTATAATGACAATTATTTGAAAACCATATTATTGGATAGCATACCCAATAGATCGCAGCTTTATGCGGGCGAGGATGGCAGACTATACGTAGGCAGAGGCTTTCAATATTCCACCCAATTGTTAGTGTATGACACCATAGGCAACCGGTTGGGTAGTTATTTCCCAGGGCCGGAGGATGTGCGAGGCTTTGCGATACCGCAAGGCAATTTTCATTCTTTGGGTAATTATGGTAAGGGTGTTTATTTTACAGGTTTTTTCGACCCAACCATCTATTTGCTGGAAGGGGACAGTACTTCCGTGTTGGCAAAATTCGACTTCGGGAAGCATAGTCTGACAGACGCATTCTTTGCCGGGACTTCGGAAGATATCTCTAAAAGGTATTGGGATCCTAAGGTGAGGGATGTTTATAACGGACCGACCCTAATATTCCAAATGGATAATGTAGTTATAGGCAGGGATTGGATTACGTTCTATGCACACAACTCGGGGCGTATCATGATTTATTGTAATCGTAAGAGTGGAGAAAGCCTGACGAATCGTTCTTTTAAAGAACCTTATAAGACGCTGTTAGGTGACTTCAATGGTTTTGATGGTTATCTTCCAGAAACGGATGAATATTATTTCAATGTCAGTGCTTATGCGTTGAAGGAAACAATTGAAAAATTGGCAGCAGAGAATCCGGACTATGCCGAAACCTATCCTTTCTTGAAAGATATTGATACGGAACTCATCACGGAAGACACGAACGACTTTGTAGTGTTCGCAAAATTCAAATAAGTGTTTGATTTATGAAACAGCAAGTCTATCCGCGGCGCATAGTGTTCAATCATGCTTATGTATTGAAGCATGATGCGCAACGGACTTATATTTACTCCCGTGAAAAGATTACATCGGAAGGTCGTGTGGGGATCAACCAATCATGGATGACGAAGATTCATCCGGTTTATGCCATGCTGCTTGCACTGTTGTCAGAACCGTTGGTATGGGAAGAGGCGGTGAAAGAATGGGCCTATTTTCTGGACATAAATTCCGAGGAAGCAGCTGCTATTTTGCAGCCTTTTTTAGACAGGGATGAACCGTTTTATAGCAAGTATGATGGCGTTGTCAGTCAATTTCCTAAGAATGTGATAATTGATGCAGACAAGAGTTTTGTCCCAATGGAGTCCTATCAAGTAGAGGAATTTGCTTATACGAAAATCAACATGGAGCAGGAGCGAGCCATCTATGCCCCACAAACGGTTGTTTTCATGCCGGACAATGCTTGTACCACATCCTGTATCTATTGCTATGCAGACCGCTTTACTCATCCCCGGCTGATGGATTTCTCGCGTGTCCAATCCATTATTGAAGAATGCAGGAAGTTAAGGATAGTCAGTTTTGCAATAACCGGTGGGGACATTTTTGTCTATAAATATTGGAGAGAATTGTTAAATTGCATGCGGGACAATAGATTCTCACTTGGTCTTTTATCTACTAAAACGCCAGTGATAGATGACCAAGACGTGCATTTCCTGAAAGAGACTGGGGCGCGCATCCAGTTCTCTTTGGACACCATAGAACCAAATGTCTGCAAGAATTTGCTGGGTATGCCGCCTTCTTACTTGGAAAAAGTATCTCATTGTTTTGCCCTATTTGAACAAGTAGGCCTGAAAATTCAACTTGCTACGGTCTTGACCCCATTAAACGCTTCTATGGAGTCCATTAAAAAGCTGTATGAGTATATAAAGCAGTTTTCTTGCATCGATTCTTGGACGTTGAGGACAGCGGACAAGTCTCTTTATAGCCGAAAGGATTTTGATACCTTGCGTCTTTCCCGAAAAGAATTGGGAGAAACGGATCAAGCTATCAAGCAACTTAAAACGATTGAAAAGGAATTGAACATTTCTTGGGATGCAGAAAATCGGAAACATTATTTTCAAGGGACATCGGGAAGTAAGAGTTTTTCCGGTGCCAGATGTTCTGCAAATTATTCCAACATCATGATTTTGCCAGATGGTAAAGTAACCATTTGTGAACAGCTTTATTGGAATCCTAAGTATATTATTGGTGATTTGACACGGCAGAGTATTGTGGAGGTATGGAATTCGCAGCATGCATTGGAATTAGCGTTTCCCAAGCGGGAAAAATTCCGAGATGTCAGTCCTTGCAAAAAATGTTCTTTGTTTGATGAATGCTATGCTTATCCTAATCATTGCATCGTGGATGTTCTAAAAGGTTATGGGGCAGATAATGATGACTTTCCGGATCCTCGTTGTTCAAGAGCCCCGTCTTTTCTTACGGAACTTAGGGTAGGACAAAATGATTGATAATAAAAAAATGTGATGCAATTATGACTGCTCAGTATATTTCCCTCTCTGTCATCATTCCTGTCTATAACACGCGCCCTTACTTGGCTGAATGTTTGGATTCCCTGCGTACCCAAACCTTGCAGGATTGGGAAGCTATCCTGATAGATGACGGTTCTACAGACGGCTCAGACGAGGTAATGAGCCGTTTTGCGGAATCAGACAGGCGTTTCCGTTGTATTTGGCAGGCAAATAGAGGGCCTTCTGCCGCACGCAACAGGGGACTGCAGGAGGCACATGGTAAATATGTGGCTTTTCTGGATTGTGATGACTGGTTGTGGGCGGGTGATGTTTTAGAGCGGTTAGTCCATCCACTGGAGTATACCGGGGCGGATGTGGCGGTAGGGCATGTATGGTCTGTCTATCCGGACGGACGGCGTGAGTTGTGGGGCGAAAGTCAGGGACAATTGTTCGTCTCTGGCGAGGTGATGGATGGGGGAGCATTTTTTGTCCGGGTGTGGGAAAGTGGATGCTATGTCCCCATGCTCTATACCTATATATATCGCCGCAGTTTTCTGCAAAAATATGGATTGGCGTTTGATGTGGAATCTATTCATGAAGACGAGTTGTGGACTCCTATTGCGTTGACCTCGGCACGAAAGGTGGTATATACGGAAGTGGCGCACTATGCCTATCGGCAGCGGGAAGGTTCTATTATGTCAAGCCTGTCGCCCGAGAAACGTGCGGCTTCTCTGCCTGTCACCATTCGTAAGTTGCGGGACTATGCCCTGCGCTATTCCGATGATTCAGAAGGGAAGATCCGCCTTGCCTTGCTGCAAGACGTGGTCCAGTTGGAGCGGATAGCTGCCGGCTTGCGGGCTTCTCTCGTAGCCTTGCGGCCTTTGGCTGACCATTGGTTGCTGCATGGATTGTTTCTGGAAGACAACGGATTGTGGAGCGGAAAGTTGGGGCTGTCCTTGTTTTTCTACTTGTTGTCGCGGCACACAGGCAACCGTTGGCATGAGGAGTTTGCAGGCGAGTTGCTGGACTTGGCTTGTAGCCATCTTTCCAACCGACTGCCTGTGCAGTTTGCGGACGGTTTGTGCGGGATAGGCTGGGGCATCGAGTGGTTACGGGCAGCGAGCTTCATCGAAGGAGATACGGATGAGATATTGGAAGATGTGGACCGGGCGGTCATGGAGCGGGACGTGCGGCGCATGGCTGATGTCAGCCTGAAAAGCGGTTTGCTGGGAATAGCCGCTTATGTGCGCTGTCGCCTGGACAGTCCTCGTGAGGCAGGGAAGCCGCAGCCTTTTGATGCGGAATATATAAGGGAATTGGAAGATGCTTGCCGCAAGGCTTCTATAGACCTGTGGAGTGAGGCGTGCAGCCTTGGCGGCGTGTGGCGGCAACTGCAAGAGCAATGGGAGCACGACTGTCGGGCAGATAGCCTGAGTTGGCAACGGGGCATCGTGCAGATGGAGAAAGGAGGAACTTTATGGAAGAGATAAAAGTCAGCATACTGGTACCCGCCTACAACGTGGAGACCTACGCGGAAGAATGCCTGCGCTCGTTGCTGGCGCAGACGTTGCAGGAAATGGAAATCGTATGGGTGGACGACTGCTCCACGGACAATACGCACGAGGTGGCCGCCCGCTTTGCCGCCTCGGATGCCCGCCTGCGCCTGTTCCGATTGCCGGCACACCAAGGGGTGTCGGCAGCCCGCAATGCCTGCCTAATGGAGGCAAGGGGAAGCTACGTGACCTTTGTGGACAGCGACGACACCATCAGCCCGGAAGCTGTGGAGCGGCTTTGGCGAAAAGCGGTGGCAAGCAATGCGGACATCGTGACCGGAAGCGTGCTCTATTGTTATGCGGACGGCACGCAGACGCGGGTGGGGGACAAACAGGCCGTATTCGGGACGGAAGAGACCGTATGGGGCGGGCAGACTTGTTTCCGATTGTTGCAGGAATGCGGTTGTTATGTGCCCATGGTGTGCGGCAACCTGTACCGTACTGCATTCGTCCGCGAATACGGGTTGCACTTTGAGGGCAATTACCACGAAGACGAGTATTTCACGCCCTATGCCTTGTATCATGCCCGCCGGGTGGCGGAACTCAGGGGAGACTTCTATTATTACCGGCAACGGGAAAACTCCATCATGCACCGTCCGGACAACCTAAAGGAACGGGCAGAAGCGTTGCAGGACATTGGCCGGAAGTTGAAGCAGTTCGCGGCAGACCATGCCAACCGGATGGACAGCCTGTTGCGGACGATGTACGAAGCATATGCTGAAGGCTTGCGGCGGCGTTCGCAAAACCTGTATGAGGCTTGGCTGCAGGCTTCACGGCGGAAATGCTTGTTGATATTCACGGAAGAAAGCATTGCCTCCCGCTACGGGGTAGGTACTTATATCCGGCAATTGCTGCTTTGTTTTGAACCGGAGGAGTGGGACGTGCTGGTAGTCACCCTGCGTGCCCATGGAAAGGACATGGATTTTTCCATGGAAAATGGAACCGCATACTATGCATTCCCTTTACCTGGTGACGCTTCCGCATTCTTTGGGCATAAGGAAGAGATTTATGAAAAAAGCGTGTTTTATTATCTGGCAGTCCGCCTGGGTGAAGGGAAAGAGGTGTATTGCCATTTGAACTATTCCCATCATCGCCTGTTGGCCAAGATGTGCAGGGAAAGATTGCAAGCGTTTACCGTGTTTACCTTGCATTATACGGACTGGAGTTTTGATTTACTGGGAGACCGGGCTTGGCTGGAGCGCATTCTTGCTCATCCTGCCGGTGCCAAGGACAAGCGGATAAAGAATGTTTTCGAGCAGGAGAGGAAATTCATGGCCGAATGCTGCGACCGGGTCATTGCCATTGCCCGGCATTCGTATATCATGCTGAAGGACTTGTATGGCATTCCGGAAGAGAAACTGGTCTATGTCCCCAACGGCTTGCAGGATGAATACAAGGAACGAACTGCGGAAGAATGCAGGCTGCTGCGTCGGAAATACGGGGTGGGCGAAGAGGAGAAACTGATACTCTTTGCAGGGCGGCTGGATTTGATAAAAGGCGCAAAAGAACTGGTGAAGGCTTTCAAGGATGTCTTGGCGGCCTGTCCGGATGCCCGGCTGGTGCTGGCAGGGAGCGGTAATTTTCAAGATTGCATGGCGACGGTAGACCCTTGTTGGCGGCATGTTACTTTCACGGGATTTCTGAATAAGGAAAAATTGTACGAATGGTATGCCATGGCCGATGTGGGAGTGGCGCCTTCCCTGCATGAAGAGTTCGGGTATGTGGCGGCAGAGATGCTGTTGCACAAACTTCCGGTAGTGGCCCATGATACTACCGGATTGAGAGAAATAACGGACGGCGGACGTTACGCCAGGTTGTTCCGTTTCCCGGAGGACAGGCGGGAGGTGTCTCCCTTGAAGGATGCGTTGCTGGCTGCCTTGACCGAAGATGATAATCCCCAAAAGAATCAGTTGAAGGCAGAAGGACGGAAAAGGATATTGGAACATTATTCCATCCCATTGTTCAGGGAACGGCTGAGAAAGGCGTATGGAATTTAGAATACTAGTCATGAAGAAAACACTTATTCTATTCTACAACAAAGTATGGGGCGTGCCTTGGGAAAACGACATCTGCGTGAGCATCCCCGAAGGCTTTGAATTGACTTCTGACCGTAGCCGGATGCCGGAGGCGGACGCAGTGGTTTTCCATCTGCCCGATTTGGCCCGTTGCATGGATGGAGAAGAAATAGAGAAACGAGACGGGCAACTGTGGGTGTCGTGGAACTTGGAATGTGTCGACAACTACCCGTGGATGGATGCGCCGGACATCCGGAATCTGTTTGACCTGCATATGGGGTATCGGCAGATGGACGATGTGTGGTATCCGTATTGCACATTCATTCGAGCAGAAGAGTTCACCCGCCTGCCACCGCGCCGTCCGCCTTTGGACAAAGCCTGCCTGTTTGTTTCCAGTCCTTTCAATCGGAGCCGACGCTTTGAGTTCCTGCAAGAACTGATGCGGCATACAGAAATCGATTCGTATGGGAAAATGCTGCATAACAAAGATTTGCCGGCAGACGAGGGACGGAAAACGTTGATGGAAGTGATAGCCGACTATAAGTTTGTGATTGGTGTGGAAAACGCCTTGTCTTGCGACTATGTGACGGAGAAATTCTTCAACCCGCTGTTGGCAGGCACAGTTCCCGTATACCGGGGTGCGTCCAATGTGGAGGAGTTTGCGCCGGGGCGAAGGTGTTTTGTCAATGCGGCAGATTTCCAATCGCCTGCCGAACTGGCGGACTTTATGAATCGCTGTTATGCCACCCCGTCCTTGTATGACGAACTGACTGCTTGGCGGGAACAACCTTTACAGCCCAGTTTCCTGCAAAAGTTGGAGCGAGTGAAGGAACATCCGTTTATACGGCTGTGCAGGTTGGTAGAGGAGAAGAGGAAGAGTCATGCGTACCGGTAAATTTCCCCACTACCGCCAGTTGGACTCAATGGACTGTGGCCCGACTTGTTTGCGCATGATAGCCCGCTATTATGGCCGCGCTTACTCGTTGCAGACCCTGCGGGAGCGGTCGTTCATCACCCGTGAGGGCGTGTCCATGTTGGGTATCAGCGATGCAGCGGAGAGCATTGGCTTCCGCACGCTGGCCGTACGCATCACGTTGAAGCAACTACGGGAAGATGTCCCCTTGCCCTGCATCCTGCATTGGAACCAGAACCACTTTGTGGTGTGTTACGATATCCGGAAAAAGCGTAAGGGCTGGCAGTACTGCATCGCTGATCCTGCCAGCCAACTGGTGGATTACACAGAAAAGGAGTTCTGCAAGTGCTGGTTGTCTACCCGCACGGACGGGGAAGAGAAAGGGGCGGCTCTGGCATTGGAAACCACGCCCGCTTTTTATGAACAGGATGGCGAGCCGGAGGAGCGGCAGTCGCGGCGGGGGCTGGGCTTCTTCTTCCGCTATCTTTCCCCTTATCGGCAGCAGTTGGTGCAGCTGATGCTGGGCATGGTGGCCGTGAGCCTGCTGCAGCTTATCTTCCCGTTTCTCACCCAGTCGCTGGTGGACGTGGGCATTCGCGACGGCGACTTGGGTTTCATCACCCTGGTACTGATTGCGCAGCTGACGGTCTCCGTGTCGCAGATAGCCGTGGAGTTCATCCGTGGCTGGATACTGCTGCACGTCAACACACGGGTGAACATCGCCCTCATTTCTGACTTCTTGATTAAGCTGACACGGTTGCCTCTGCGTTTCTTCGACACGAAGATGGTGGGAGACATCCTGCAGCGCATCGGTGACCACAACCGTATAGAGACTTTCCTGACCGGGTCGTCTATCAGTACGCTGTTTTCGTTCGTGAACTTTTTCATCTTTGGGGGCGTACTGGCGTACTATGATTGGCGTGTCTTGTTGCTGTTTGTGGCGGGCAACTCGCTTTACATCCTGTGGGTGACGGTCTTCATGAAGCGCCGCCGCGAGTTGGACATCCGCCGCTTCGCGCAGGCGGCGAGCGAGCAGAGCAGTCTGATACAGCTGGTGACGGGCATGCAGGAAATCAAACTGAACAACTGCGAGCGACAGAAACGGTGGCAGTGGGAACGCATCCAGGTGAAACTGTTCAAAATCAGTGTGAAGGGATTGGCCTTGGGACAGACACAGCAGGCGGGTTCGGTATTTTTCAACCAGACTACCAATATTTTGATTTCGTTCATTGCGGCGCGGGCGGTGACGGAGGGAGAGATGACGTTGGGCATGATGATGTCCTTGACCTACATCATCGGCCAGTTGAACGGCCCGGTGAACGCGTTCATTGGTTTCGCGCAGCAACTACAGGACGCGAAAATCAGTATGGAACGCTTGAACGAGGTGCACGTTCGCGAAGACGAGGAACAAGGCATCGCCTCTAGGCTGGACGTGCTGCCGGAACAAAGGGATCTCGTTCTGGATCATGTGTCCTTTAGCTACGATGGGGCGGACCGGGACTATGTGCTGGACGACGTCTGCTTGCGGATACCTGAAAAGAAGGTGACGGCTGTCGTGGGCGCCAGCGGGAGCGGCAAGACAACGCTGCTGAAGCTGATATTGGGCTTCTATGAGCCGAATCGGGGCGGCGTGCGACTGGGAAAGACGCCCATCAGTCAGTTGAATCCCCATCTGTGGCGGGCGAAGTGCGGGGCGGTAATGCAGGAAGGATTTATCTTTTCGGACACCATCGCTCGCAACATCGCCGTGGGCGATGAGCATATAGATAGGGAGCGGCTGTGTCATGCCGTGGAAGTGGCTAACATTCGCAATTTCATTGATTCGCTGCCATTGGGCTACAACACGAAGATAGGCATGGAGGGCAATGGCATCAGCCAGGGACAGAAACAACGCCTGTTGATAGCCCGTGCGGTGTACAAGAATCCGGAATTTCTGTTTTTTGACGAAGCCACCAACGCCCTGGATGCTAACAACGAGCGGGAAATCATGGAGCACCTACAGGCGTTCTACCAAGGCAGGACGGTGGTGATCGTGGCGCACCGACTCAGTACGGTTCGGAACGCGGATAAGATCGTGGTATTGGACCAGGGACGGATAGCCGAAGAAGGCACACACCACGAGTTGACGGAGAGAAAGGGACTGTATTACCGCTTAGTGAAAAACCAGTTGGAGCTGGGCGCCTGAGGAAAAGTTGCGACTTCTTAACTTCATACTGATATGGGAAAGGAGAAAAAATACAAAGATATCGAATTGTGCAGCGAGGAGGTGCAGGAGGTGATGGGACAGGTGCCTCCGGCCATCCTGCGCTACGGCAGCGGCGTGCTGCTGTGCATCATCATGCTGCTGTTGGCGGGAAGCGCCTTGTTCAGCTACCCGGAGAAAGTGACCACGGACTTCACCTTGACCTCGCAGAACCCGCCGGCCTATCTAGTTGCCAAGAGCGGAGGAAATATGGAGCGGTTGTATGTCGGTAACGGACAGCAGGTACGCCGGGGAGACTTATTGTCCGTGCTGAGTAGTACGGCACGGACAGAAGATGTGCTTTATCTGTATGAGCGGTGGAAAGAGTGGGAAAATAGTGGGGCGAGGGTAGAACAGGCCGGCCATTTGATCACCTCCGGAATGTCCCGGCTAGGCGAGGTACAGTCTGCTTACTCTTCTTGTCTACTGGCTTGGGGCAGCTATCTGCAAAACATGCAGGGCGGGCGTGCCGCCGAAACCGAACTGTTGAATGCGATATCATCGCTGCGGACAGCCTTGGATGAGTGGAAAGAACGCTATCTATTGGAAGCCCCTATAGACGGGACGGTGGCTTTCATGCAGCCATGGAAGGAAAATATGCTGGTGAGACAGGAAGAAACCTTGTTCGTCTTGGTTCCATCGGGAGCCTCTGCGCCGATAGGCAAAGCATTGCTGCCGATGGAGGG
>CALUOW010000048.1 GCA_944322365.1 uncultured Bacteroides sp. | reverse complement strand
CAATCTCCCAGAAAAGCCAACCAATCTCTTTGCAGATTAGCCGGCTTTTCCGTTGTATCATCAAGCGCCACGAAAGCAATGTGGCCGCGTCTTATTCCTTTTCCTCCTCTTCGCCGTGTTTCACCACCAGCAACTTGTCTACGCGTCCACGGTCCATGTCGACCACTTCGAAGTCCAAGTTTTGGTAGGAGAACAAATCGCCTGCCTTGGGCACGCGCCCGATGAGGAACATGGCCAACCCGCTCAGGGTGGTGAAGTCTTCTTCCTTCAAGTCGTCATAGTTCAGTATGCCCATGGCTTCCATGAAGTCGTCGAGGTTCATCGAGGCTTCCACCAGCAAGGAGCCGTCTTGCCGGCGCACGATTTCTTCCTCTTCCGTCTCGTTCTCCTCCAAGATGTCTCCAAAGATGCTTTCTGTCAAGTCGTGCAAGGTGATGATGCCTTCGGTGTTGCCGTATTCGTCCACCACTACGCCGAACTTGTTCTTGTTTTTCTTGAACAACTCCAGCACCTTCTTGGCATACAGGCTTTCCGGAATGAAGAGGGGAGGACGGGCAATGCTGCGCAAATTGAACGGCTGATTGCTGCCCAACATAATAATGATGTCCTTGACCGATACCACGCCTATCACTTCGTCTTTGCCGCTTTCCACCAAGAGGTATTTGCTGAAGTGTTGCTCGCGGATGATACGCAAGACATCTTCGCGCGTATCTGTGGGATGCAGCGTCACAATGTCCCGGCGATAAGTCATCAGGTCGTTGGCGCGCTTGTCCGAGAAGCGGAAAACATCGCGCAACATCTCCGTCTCGTCCTTGTCTATCACGCCTTGTTCGGAACTCTGGTGCAATATCATTTTCAGCTCCTCTTGCGTCATTTGCCGCTCTTCGTTTTGGCTCAGCCCAATCAGTTTGTTGACCAACTTGGTCGACGCGCTGAGCAAGCATACGAAGGGATAAGAAATGTTCTTGACCGCAATCATCAACGGGCTGAGGCGCGTAGCCCACTTCTCCGGGTCGCTCAAAGCGATGGATTTGGGCACCAACTCGCCAATGATGAGGGACAAGTAGGTGATGACCACCACCACGGTGGCGACGGCCAACGTGTGGGCATAAGGCTCAAGGCCGGGGATAAGGCGGAACAAGGGCTCCACTTCGTCGGACAAGGTGGCTCCACCATAAGCGCCGGACACGATGCCTATCAAGGTGATGCCGATTTGGATGGTCGAAAGGAATTTTTCGGGTTCTTCCAATTGTTTCAGCACGCCCTTCGCCCTTCTGTTGCCCTTGCTGACCATGGTCTCCAGACGTGCTTTGCTGGCCGATACCAGCGCTAATTCGTACATGGCAAAAATGCCGTTAAGAAGTAATAAAAGTAGGATAATTAAAAATTCCATATAGGGTTTTAGATGGTTTTCGCTGCAAACTTACTAATTTTGCTGCAATTATCAGCAAATTATGGACAGAATGATGAAATTTGGAAGAAAAAGAGCCGTTTTATTGAGTTTATGCCTCTTCTTCGCCGCTTGGACGGCACAAGCTGCGCGTATAGACACGTTGATGGTGGAAAGCCCGGCGATGCGGAAGCAAGTGCAAGTGCTGTTCATTGTGCCCGACAAGGCGTTGGGCGAGCGGCCGCAAGCCTGCCCCGTGGTTTATTTGCTGCACGGATATGGCGGCTATGCCCTCTCTTGGATTAAAATCAAGCCGGAACTGCCCGCCTTGGCAGACGAGAAAGGCATGATTTTTGTTTGTCCCGACGGGCAGAACAGTTGGTATTGGGACAGCCCGCGACATGCCGACAGCCGTTATGAGACCTTTGTGGCCAAGGAACTGGTCGAGTTCGCCGACCGGCGCTACGCCACCCGGCCTGACCGCCGGCGCCGCGCCATCACCGGCTTCAGCATGGGCGGGCACGGAGCTTTGTGGCTGGCCATCAGGCACAAAGACGTCTTCGGCGCGGCAGCCAGCATGAGCGGAGGCGCGGACATACGCCCCTTTCCGGACAGTTGGGAAATGAAGGAGCAACTGGGGGAATATGCCGAAAACAAAGCCGTGTGGGACGCGCATACGGTGATGACCCAACTGGACCGCATCGACAACGGGGACTTGGCCTTGCTGATTGACTGTGGAGAAGGCGACTTCTTCCTGCCCGTCAACCAGGAATTGCACCGCCAACTGCTGGCGCGCGGGATAGGCCACGACTTCATCACCCGGCCCGGCGAACATACGTTGGCGTATTGGAACAACTCCATCGACTACCACCTTTTGTTCTTCGGGAAATTCTTTAGCCCAAGCAGCGGCCGGTGATGGGGAACCGGCCGCTGCCCGGCTGCCTCACCACGGGCGGCGCACTCCGCCGGAGATGTCTACCGCCTTCGATGCCCGTCGTGCCACCGAGTTGAGCACTACGGGCATTTCTTCGTCGTCGGTCGTGGGCGGAAGGGAGCCGTTGCCCTCTATCAAGCCCAACGCCGTGCCCAACATCAGTTCCTGGGGATTGCCGAAGGGCAGGAAATGCGCCATGTCGCTGTTTTCGTCCACCTCCACATCGGCAGGGAAACCACTGGCATAGTCCGACTCGCCTTGCGCATTGAACAGCTTGCAGACGATAGGGCTCATGGTCAACATCAGTTCGGGGCTGGTGAAGGTCGTCGACCCCACGTTCTTGCCCACCGTCGTGGCGCCCACCACCACCACGTCCATGTAAGGCTTCAGGCAGTTGATAAGCATCTCGGAGGCCGAAGCCGTCTCGCCGCTCGTCAGCACGTAGAGGGTCGAGAGGTTCAAGTTGGCTCCACTGCCTATCCGGCTTTCGTCCAAGCGGAACGGGGTGACGGGGAAGTCGCTGTTGAACTCGGCGTATCCCAATTCTTGTCCGAGGGCGGATGCGGGCGCCAACATCGTGCACAGCAGTTCGGCGCTGCTCAGCAAGCCGCCGTTGTTGTAGCGCAAGTCCAATACGAACTCGTCCACTTGTTGCGAGGCAAAGTAGGCGAAGGCCGCGCGCAAGTCGTCGTCATAAGACGTGCTGCCTTGCGTAGGCCCTGCGCTGAAATGGTTGTATACCAAATATCCCACCCGTTTGGCGCCGCTCTCCAACACGCTGTAGTGGTGCACCGGGTTGTCGTCGACGGGGCAAGCCGATGCCATGTCCCGCGTCCCGTCGTAGGCGCGGATGGTGTCGTTCTCCGCGTCATAGTAGCCCACGGTCAGCTGCATCGCGCCGCTGCCGTAGAGGCGCGCTTGGTTGGACTCCGTGATGGGCTGCCCGTCCATAGCCAGCAGCCAGTCGCCGCGTTGCAGCCCGATGCCGTCCGCCGGGCTTCCGGGCGCCACGTAGAGCACGTGCGCGTACAAGGCCGTGTCGTTGTCCTCGGCTTGCCGGGTGGTGAATTGGAAGCCGTAACTGTAGTCCGTATAAGGGATGCTGCGCGTGCCGGGTTGCAGGCTGTCGATGGTGGAGTAGGGCGTGCCGCCTTGCCCGTCGTCTTTGCAGAGGACCGAGGCAAAGAAGTCGAACGGAGGACTGAAATAGTTCAGGTCGTTCGTGTTCGGCATGCTGTCTTTCCAATAATACCACACGCGCATGGTGTCGTCTATCCAACGGTCCGACGCAGTGCGGTCGGCGTAGGCGGCCCAGCGATCCACGGCGCACGAGCCTAAATAGGCGGGAAGCAACAAGGCTGCTCCCGCCACGGTCAATATGCTTCTTGCTTTCATGGCCGCAAAATTAGGAAATAAATCAGACTTTACAACGCCCTTCCCTTGAATATCTGCGAATCTTCCAGCGGAATCACCTTTCCGCGCAGCGTCAGCGTCCGCGAATTGAAGTTGGGGTTGATGCTGACGGTGGCTTGGTTGGCGCCGGCGCCCATGTTCAGCCACACTTGGGCCGAGATGTTGCTGCCCATGACGCTGAAGTTGTAGGAGACGGCGCCCTTCTTGCTTGTTTTCATCTTGACGCCGGACACTTTCCCGTCCACTGTCACCCCGCCTATGCCGTTGGGGCCGGCCACGGGGACATTGAAGGCCACTTGCACCGTGCCGTGGTCTGCATCCACGAGGATAAAGTTCGTGTTAGAGTTGACAAAGGCCGTTTCGCCGTTCTTGAAAATCACTTGGTCGGCTTCCAGCACGAAGCTGTTCTGTTTCAGCGCGTCCACCGCTTGGGCATAGGCTATCGCTTCTTCCGCTTGGGCTTCCGCCTTCAGCCGGGCGCGTTCTGTTTTCTTTTGTTCTTGGGCTTGCATCGTCGTGGGGAGCATCGCCAGCATGGCACATGCCATCAGTAGAATCATCTTTTTCATACGTTTTTGTTCTTTAGTTCATAATTAGTGAATAGGTTTCCTACTCATACAACAAGCCCCGTGCCAAAATGTTCTCGCCGCTTGTTAATTTAGCCTAATGCGTCCGCCGCGTGGCATCCCTTTCTCTATGTATTTATTTTATAAAATATATTTACCTTTCTATTTTAGAAAATCCAGTACAAAAACAGGGACGTGCCAAACTCCTTTCAAAGTCCTTCCAAATTCCTTCCAAATTCCTTCCAAATTCCTTCGCTTAGAAAGGGAGAAAAAAGGGCTTTGGAGAGACTTAATCTTGACTGTAATGTAAATATTTGCGAATATAAAAGAGAAGCGGGCCTTGCGGCGTTGACAAGATAAATGAAGAGCTTGCCTATTCCGCAAAGCCCGCGTCCGGGCGGAAGTCCCGTCGGGGGACCGGTTTAGTTGATGCTTACCTCGTCGATGAACAAGAAAGCCTTGCGACCGGCGCCGGGATGCCACTTGGGCAGGACGGGCGTGCACTTGCCCACGATGCGGACGTAGCGCGCCGGGGTCTTGTCGAAGGTGATTTCGTTGCTGGTCAGCACGTTGTTCTTGCTGCCTTTCTCCAAGACGGGGATGGCTTTGGAGGCTATCTTCTTGAAGTCCTTGCCGTCGGCCGAGACGTAGACTTCCATGCCGGTCAGGCCGAAGATGAAGTCGCCGGGCACGAGGTAGGTGCCGATGGAGGCAGACGAGATTTCTTTCTCTTCCTGTAGGTCGATAGTAGCGTCGAAGTCTTGTCCGTAGAAGCCGATGTAGCGGCCGGAGCGGTAGTTGTCGTCGCCCTTCAAGCCGTCCACCAAGAGCGGCGCGCCTTTGTAGGCGTATCCTTTGTCCGGCTCTGTGTTGAGGGTGATGGGGCGCATGGTGGCCAGGTTGTATTCCAAGGTCGATTCGGCCGTCTGGCTTTCGCCTGCCTTGCGGAAGGCTTTGGCTTTGATGGTGACGGTCTTTCCTTCCACGTTGAAGGGGCCTGCGTAGGCGGTCGATTCGGCGGTGGGTTCGGTGCCGTCCAGCGTGTAGCGCACGGTGGCATTGTCAAAGGTGGCGAGCGTGATGCGTGCCTCGCCGTTCGTGCCGGTGGGTTCGGCGCTGATGGTCACGTCTTCGATGTCTTGGCGGTAGTGGTAGCCATAGAGGGCATAGAGGTCCAGCTGGTGGCGCAAGCGTTTCAAGAATCCGCCCAAATCTTTTTGCGCGGGGTTGCTCCATTGCAGTTCGCTCAGGGCGGCTACGCGGGGCATCATTTGCCATTCCATCTTGATGCTGTCTTTGGTCCATTCCGTCCAAATGCAGCCTTGCACGCCGATGATGTTCTTCTGTTCTTCGGGCGTCAGCTTGTCCGACACGGGGTTGAAGTTGTACACGCGCTCCACGCTGCTCACGCCCTTCAGGCGGTTGTATCCGGGGTTGCTGAAGTAGAGGTAGGTGATGGGGCAGACGATGGTGGGGTGTCCCAGCTGGGCAGCCTTGACGGAAGCCTGCACGCCGGTCCAAGCGGCTACGGTTGTGGTTTGGGGGTTGGGGTTCCCTTCCAGGATTTCGTCCCACGCCAGCATCTTCTTGCCGCGCTTGGCGATTTCTTTTTCCACTTCGTTCATGAAGTAGACTTGGAGTTGGTTCTCCTTGCTATGCTCCTTGGTGTCGCGCAATCCCAGTTCGCGTATCTTGGCTTGGCACTTGGGGCATTTTTCCCATTCTATCTTGGGGCATTCGTCTCCGCCTATGTGTATGTAGGGCGCGTCGGGGAAGATGTCCATGATTTCGTTGACCACGTCTTTGGCGAATTGCAGGGTCTTTTCGTTGCCTCCGCACAGCACGTCTTTGAATACGCCGAAGCGGGTGGGCACTTCGTACGGGCCGCCCGTGCATCCCAGTTCGGGGTAGGATGCCAATGCGGCAAGCATGTGGCCGGGCATGTCCACTTCGGGGATGACGGTGATGAAGCGTTCGGCGGCGTAGGCCACGATTTCCTTGGCTTGCTCTTGCGTGTAGAAGCCTTTGACGGGTATGCCGTCGTACTTGCCCGAACCGGGTGCGGTGATGGTTTCCTTGCGCACGGAGCCGATTTCGGTCAGTTTGGGGTATTTCTTGATTTCGATGCGCCAACCTTGGTCTTCGGTCAGGTGCCAGTGGAAGTAGTTGATGTTGTGGAGGGCCATCACGTCAATCAGTTCTTTCAGGTAGTCCACGGAGAAGAAGTGGCGGCCTACGTCGATCATGAATCCACGGTAGCCGAATTGGGGGAAGTCCTTCACCGTGCCGGCGGGGAGCGAACCCAACGCCTTGCCGTCGGTGATGGGCAGGGCTTTGTGGATGGTCTGCACGCCATAGAAGACGGCGGCTTCGGTTTGTCCGGTCAGGGTCACTTGGTCAGACGTGATGTCCAGCGTATAGCCGTCTTTCTGCGCGATGGCGGGGTCGAGGGCCAGGACGATGCAGTTGTTTCCGGCTTTGGTGCCCAGTTTGACTTCGGTGCCTGTCACCTCTTTAATATAAGAGGCGAGGAAGCGGGCCGTGCGCTCCATCTTGGCGTTGCCCTCCGGATAGCAGATGGTGGTGGAGGTGCGGATGACGAAGGGCGAGGCGTCCGCCGTTTCCGTCACCTCTTGGGGCAAGGGGATTACGTTCAAGTCGCCCGTCTGGACATCCTTGGGCGAACATGCCATGAGGCTGCCTGCCGCAATGAAGCAGAATGCCCATGTCTTCAGTTGATTTCTGGTCATAGGAATGAATTTTTGGTTTTTAGTAAATAGTTCTTTGCAAAAGTAGATATTTTTTGCTCTTTCTCTTGCTCTCTTAATACTTTTTTGTACTTTTGCTCCGTGAATATTTAATCAGAGCTTAAATTTAGTACTAAAAATCCAAAATTTATGAATCTGCAATTATTTTCTAAAAGTTTTCTCAAGCAGGTGTCCCTTTTAGGAGCGGCTGCCTTATTGGCTTATCCTCAGGTGGTAAGCGCGGAAGGCATGCTTGTGGAAAGCGGCATCGTGAATGTTGTCCAACAGACAATAGAGGCAAAAGGTGTGGTGTATGACGCTGCGGGTATGACCGTCATTGGCGCGTCGGTGGTCGAGAAAGGCAATCCGACGAATGGCACGATAACGGACATGGATGGTAATTTCACGCTGAAAGTGCGGGAAGGCGCCACGTTGGTCATCAGCTACATCGGGTATGTAACGCAAGAGGTGAAGGTGGTGCCGGGCCAAGTGGCCAAGGTGACGATGCAAGAAGACAACGCCATGTTGGACGAGGTGGTCGTCGTGGGCTACGCTGTGCAAAAGAAAGTGAACCTCACTGGCTCGGTTTCCACAGTACAAGGCGAGGATTTGGAGTTCCGTCCGGTGGCCGATGCCACGCAGAGCTTGCAAGGTCTGGTGCCGGGCTTGCTGGTGTCCAACAACAGCGGCGGCCTGCCGGGCTCCAGCGCCACGTTGCAATTGCGCGGTCAAGGCAACTTGTCCGGTTCGGGCACTCCTTACGTCCTGGTGGACGGCGTGGAAATGAACTTGTCCGACGTCAACCCGAACGACATCGAGAGCATCTCCGTGCTGAAGGACGCCTCGGCTGCTTCTATCTACGGCGCCCGTGCCGCCTATGGTGTCATCTTGGTGACAACTAAGAAGGGCGAAGAAGGCAAGATGCGCGTCAGCTACCAAGGCACGGTGGGTTGGACGTCGCCTACGAAATTGCCCGAAATGGCTAATGCCGTCGAGTTTGCCAACTATTTCAACGCCGCTTGCCGCAATGCAGGCATGGCCGAACAGTATAGCGACGAGAAAATCGCTTTGCTGGAGCAGTACATGCGCGACCCGGGCAGTGTGGATTCGTGGGCAGAGTTGACGCCCGGACAGAGCTTGGTGGCCGCTTTCGAGAACTCGGCGCTGGGCGTGGGCAATGTGGATTACTTCGACTTGCACTACAAGAATGCTTCTTTCAAGCAGAACCATAACTTGAGCTTGAGCGGCGGCGGCAAGGCTGCGCAATATTACATCTCCGGCGGTTTCTATTCGGAAGATGGCATTTTGCGCTATGCCGACATGAACTTCAAGCGTTTCAACTTCAATGCCAATATCACGTCCGAACTGACGAAGTGGCTGAAGCTGAAGGTGAACACCAAGTTCGTGAACTCTGACAATGTGTCTCCTTTCGGAAGCGGCGCCTTAGGCTTTGGCTTCTTCCATAACTTGGCGCGTTTTCGTCCTACGCTGAGCGTGGTCGACCCGAACGGGCACTTCACGGAACTGAGTATGATTCCTTACCTGCAAAGCGGCACGAAGGCAGACACGGAGCGCAATGCGCTGACCCTTACCGCCGGATTGGAAATCACTCCGCTGAAGAATTGGCATATCTTCTATGACTATACGTACCGTTACAGGACTACGGACTATGAGGCAGTGTTGATTGCCCCGAATATTCCGCGTGCGGACAATGTGACGTATGATGTGGGCGCCCGCAGCGAATTGGGCGTTATCCCCGGCGGCTCGTACACTCGTTACAATACTTCCAACCAATACCAATCGGTCAACTTGTATTCTAACTACACTTTCTCCCTGGCCGACGCCCACAATTTCACGGTGATGGCCGGTTATCAGGAAGAGGCTTACAATTACAAGTATTTGTCTTATTCGGCCGACGACTTGATTTCGCCCAGCAATCCAAGCCTTGGCTTGACGACGGGCGACAATGTAGTGGGCGATAGCCGCTACGGATGGGCTACGCGCGGTTTCTTCGGCCGTATCAATTATGACTACAAGAGCCGTTACTTGCTGGAGTTGAATGGCCGTTACGACGGTTCTTCCCGCTTCGCCAAGGACCACCGTTGGGGTTTCTTCCCCTCTGTGTCTTTGGGTTGGAACATCACGCAAGAAGCCTTCATGGAGAAGACGATTGATTGGCTCTCCAACTTGAAGTTGCGTTTGTCTTGGGGTCTGTTGGGTAACCAAAGCGGCGCCGCTTACTACACGTTTGCTTCCACGATGTCTTCGACGACGTTGGGCAACTGGTATTTCCAGAATGGACGCGACGGCGTTATCTATCCGCCCAGCGTGGTAGACTCGCACGTGACTTGGGAAAAGGTAGAGAGCAAGAACATCGGTTTGGACTTCAGCTTCTTCAACAATACGTTGTATGGTAGCATCGATGTTTTCCAGCGCGATACGAAAGACATGTTAGGACCGACGGCTGACTTGGCCGACTTCTTCGGCGCAGCTGCCCCGCAAACCAACAATGCCCGTATGCGCAACCGTGGTTGGGAGTTGACTTTGGGATATCGCGGCAAGATTGGCGACGACATTCAGTATACGGTGGGCGGTTCGCTCTCCGACGCTACGTCCGAGGTTACGGAATATTACAATGTAGGTCGCGTAGACCCGAGCGGCAGATGGTATAAGGGCCGCAAAGTGGGCGAAATCTGGGGATACCGCGCTGAAGGCATTATCCAGACGCAGGAAGAGGCCGACCAATATAATGAGGAGTATGACTTGAGCTACCTGAGCGGCCAGTTGTGGAAGCCGGGCGACGTGAAGTACATGGACTTGAACGGCGATAAGAAAATCAACATTGGCGCCAACCGTCTGGGCGAGGAAGGCGAAACTCCCGATATGGGCGACTTGACCGTCATTGGTAATACGACCCCGCGTTACCAGTACACGCTGAATGGTTCGATCAGTTGGAAGGGACTTTCGCTCAGCATGATGTTCCAAGGCGTGGCCAAGCGCGATTGGAATCCGGGCAGCGGCTCTGTTTACTTCTGGGGTTCCAGTTCTTATGCCCAGGTGACTGTGTTCAAGCAGCACTTGGATTATTGGACGCCGGACAATCCGGATGCTTACTATCCTAATCCTTATACGGCTGCCGCAGGCGCCATCGGTAACTTCCGCAACAAGACTTCGCAGACTTGCGACCGCTACTTGCAGAATGCTGCTTATTGCCGCTTGAAGAATCTGACCGTCAGCTATGATTTGCCGAAGGCTTGGGTCAATAAGGTAGGCCTTTCCAAGGTACAAGTGTTCTTCTCGGGCGAAAACTTGTTGACTTTCACGAAGCTGGCTGACATGTTCGACCCGGAAGGTATCTTTACGAGCAACAGCTATACGTCTGAAGGTGGTAAGAACTACCCGATGAACAAGGTTTATTCAATTGGCGTTGTGGTTAATCTCTAATACGATAATAAATTATGAAAAAGAAATATTTGTTTTTAAGTGCCGCCTTGCTGAGCATGTCCTTGTCCGGATGCTTTGACATGGATTTGGAACCTCTGGGCGAGCTTTCGTCGGCAACGGCTTTCAGAAGCACGTCTGAAATCACGTTGTACTTGAACCAATTCTATCAAGGCTCCGTGAGCATATCCGGTGGCGGAAGCGTGTCGAATACGGTCATCAAAGGCCAATCCACCAACGTGGGCAATGCGTCGGGCATTGCCTTTACGGACTTGAACAGTGATAATCTGATAGGCGCGGTCATCAATACGCGCTTGGCCGGACAGACGGCCTTGAGCAGCGCCGGGTCGTTGACGGAATATTACATTATCCGCAACCTCAACTTCTTGTTGAAGAACATCGGCAATTGCGAGGAGCAAGGGACAACGGCTTTCAACCAATGTTTGGGCGAAGCCTATTATTTCCGTGCCGCATGCTATTACCAGTTGCTTATCAAATATGGCGGCGTGACTTGGATGGAAGACTTGCTGGATCCGGATGCAAGCCTGATGGAATTGCCGCGCAATACGCGTACGGAAATCACGGATCATATTTTGGCTGATTTGGATTTGGCTATCGAGAATCTGAGCCCGCAGGGAACCAATGCCACGATGCGCGTCCACAAGGACGTGGCCCGCGCTTTGAAGAGCGAAGTGGCTTTGTTTGCCGGCACGTGGGAGAAATATCATCGCCAGAAAGGCACGCCGTTCTATGACCACACGTTGAGCGACGCAGATGCCCAAGCCAAGATACAAAGCTATCTGACGCAGGCTTACCAGGCTGCCGAGGAGGTGATGAATACCGGTTCGTGGCAAATCCATAACACGGGCAATGCTTTGACCGACTATCGCGACATGTTCATTGATTTGGATCTGACGGACAATCAGGAAGTATTGTGGTGGAAGAAGTATGATGCTGCTGCGGGCATCGGCCATGCCGTGACCCGTTTCTTGAACAAGGGCGGCGGCCAGTGTGGTCCTTCGGCTTCGTTGGTGGACGACTATCTGACCATTGAGGGCAAGCCTTTCACCGGCACTGAGAAGTTGGCTGCCAAGCGTCATTATGGCGATGAGTTGCAGCCGACGTTGCGTGACCCGCGCCTTTCGCAGACGGTGTGTCTCCCCGGTCAGCCGTTGCGCCCGAATGATGAGTATATCTTCCAATACCCGCCTTTGAATGGTAACAGCTATCACCAGAATACTTCCGGCTATTCGGTGCTGAAATATGTGGAATTCAATACAACTTACCAGCCTACGGTTGAAGGAGAGTTCTCCAGCCAGGCTCCCGCCATCCAAGTGCGTTATGCCGATGTATTGCTGAACTATGCTGAGGCTTTGGCCGAATTGGACGGCGCGTCCAATGCATCGCGCATCCAGCAGGCTTTGAAACCCTTGCGTGACCGTGTAGGTATGCCGGGCGTGGACTTTGACCGCGAGTTCAACAGCGATCCGGAGTATCCTTTCCATGATTTGGATAAGTATGTGCAAGCTGTCCGCCGCGAACGCCGCGTGGAGAAGGCTTTGGAAGGTTGCCGACTGAACGACATCTTGCGCTGGGCTGCTGCCGACGTGCTGATTCATGGCGTGACGCCAACAGGCGCTTTGTTTATTGGCAGCGATTTGGAAGAGCAAAACCAGCCTGGAGGTTTCTATGAAGCTGAAGGTTTCTTGGTATACGACCAGGCAGAGGGCAACAACCTGCATCTGACGGGTACGCCGGGCGATGCCGAGCGTTATATCGTGCCTTTCAACAACGAGGCTTATCCCAACGGCTGGCAATTCAATTTGGATCGCGATTATCTATTGCCTATCCGCGAGGCTATGGTTAATCCGGGCGACTTGACCAACGGCGCTTGGGAGCAGAATCCCGGATGGAGCAGATAAATAGTTGATAAATGTGATAGGTAGCCCGGAAGTGTGGAAAGAATGCTTTGACTTCCGGGCTCTTTTCATAAAAAAAGCAGGCCATTTGTTTTGAGACAAGTGCCTGCTTCTTTTTTATTCGTGCCTGTCAACCGGCACATCATTGCGGCTTATTTGCGTGCGCCCAATTTGTCGTCGATGTAGTAGATTCCGGCTTCTCCGGCTTTCTTCAATACTTCGACAATGCCTGCGGCCGTAGCTTCTTCTTCTACTTGTTCGCGGACAAAACCCCACATGAAGTCTTGTGTGGCTTTGTCTTTTTCGGCAGAAGCTACATCGGTCAGTTCGTCAATCATTTTGGAGACGCGGCATTCGTGTTCATAAACCTGTTGGAAGACTTCCAACGGAGTGCCGAACTCGTTGGGGACTACATCGACTTTGTCCACCAAGGCAACGCCGCCGCGCTTGATGAGGTAAGAAGCCATTTGGCAAGCGTGGTCGTTTTCTTCAGCCGATTGTTTTTTTAGCCAAGAAGCCATGCCGCCGAAACCTTCTTTTTCCATATAGAAGGACATGGACAGATACAGGTTGGCAGACCATAATTCGGCTGCAATTTGGTCGTTGATAGCTTTTTGTAATTTCTCTGTAATCATAATTCTATGGTTTAAAATTGAAATCGCTGCAAATGTAACGAGAATGCCCACAGATTGTTCTTCCTATAACATTTTTTAATCGACGTGCCATGTTGGTTTCGGTTGGTTTTCGGGGCATATTATTGCCTTTTGCAAAAAACTCCTTTCTTTTCATTGCAAATATTCAAAATCAATCAGTATCTTTGCAAAACTCATTCATGTCAAACCATTTATTTAGAAAAACATGGAGGAATTGCAGGACAAATACATACGATTTGATTGGGCCATCAAGCGTCTGTTGCGCCAAAAGGCTAATTTTGACGTGCTTGAAGGTTTCTTGACCGTCTTCTTGGGCGAACCGATTTTCATCGAAGAGATATTGGAGAGCGAAGGCAACCAATTGGACGCGGATGATAAATTTAACCGGGTGGACATCAAGGCGCGCAATGATAAAGGCGAAATCATCATTGTTGAAGTACAGAATACCCGCGAACTATATTATTTGGAGCGCATCTTGTACGGGGTGGCCAAAGCCATCACCGAACATATCCGTTTGGGTGATTCTTACAACCAAGTGAAGAAGGTGTACTCCATCAGCATCTTGTATTTCGACATTGGCCAAGGAAGCGATTATTTGTATCATGGCCAAAACCAATTTGTCGGTGTGCATACGGGGGATTATTTGCAGGTCAGGTCCAAAGAACGGGAAGCCATCGTAACACGTATGCCGGCCGATATTTTCCCTGAATACATTCTTATCCGGGTGAATGAGTTCAACCAAGTGGCCGTAACCCCGTTGGAGGAATGGATGCGCTATTTGAAAGATGGCATCATCCGTTCGGACACAACGGCTCCAGGCTTGGGGCAGGCACGCGAAAAATTGCAATATTATTGTATGACCGCAGAAGAACGCCGTGCGTATGATGAACATCTGAACGCTCTGATGATTCAAAATGACGTGCTCAGTACAGCTAAGTTAGAGGGCCGGTTGGAAGGATTGGCCGAAGGACGTGAGGAAGGTCGTGCTGAGGGCCGTGCTGAGGGTCGTGCTGAGGGTCGTGCTGAGGGCCGTGCCGAGGGTCGTGCCGAAGGCATTGAAGAGGGTCGTGCCGAGGGTCGTGCCGAAGGCATTGAAGAAGGCCGTGCTGAGGGCATCAAAGCAACAGCCCTTAACCTGAAATCCATGGGCGTGGGTCGGGAAATGATAGCTCAAGCTACGGGCCTGACGCCGGAAGAGGTGGACAAATTATGAGCCGCTCTTACAATTAACCGCATTTCTTATTATTTAAAAATATATACGAATGAAACAAATTACTTCTACTTTCCTTTATCCCTTGACGGGAGTGGCCGCCATTGCCTCGTTGGTTTCGTGTGCCGGCGAGAAAGAAGCTGCCAAGCAGTACAACATCGTGTACATCATGACCGATGACCATACGGCCCAGATGATGAGCTGTTATGGCGGATTGATTGAAACGCC
>CALUOW010000047.1 GCA_944322365.1 uncultured Bacteroides sp. | reverse complement strand
GTGGCCGAAGCCTTCCGCCGGAAGTACGGGCGAGACTGGGACGAGAGCGACGTGCAGGCACGCTACGCCGACTTTCAACGCATCCTCTGCGCCACATTAGACCGTTACGCCACACCCATCCCCGGCGTAGTGGAAACGGTGAACATCCTCCGCGAGCGCGGCATCAAGATAGGCTCGACTACCGGATACACCGCCGCCATGATGGACATTGTGCAGCCCGCAGCGGCCGCCCAAGGCTACCGGGCCGACAGTTGCGTCACGTCCGACCATCTGCCTGCCGGCCGCCCCGCTCCCTATATGATCTACCAGAACATGATAAACCTCGCCATCCCCTCCGTGGACAGCGTGGTGAAGGTGGGCGACACCATGGCCGACATCGCCGAAGGCATCCACTCCAAAGCATGGACCGTGGGCGTTATCCTGGGCAGCAATGAACTGGCCCTCTCCGAGGAAGAAGTGAACACCCTCCCCCGCACGGAATTGGAAGCCCGCATGGCCGATGTGCGCCGCCGCATGACCGAGGCCGGCGCCCACTACGTGATAGACCGCATGGCGGAACTCCCCAAGATAATAGATGAGATTAACAAAAAAATGATAGAATTATGAGACCTTACATCCTTTTGACTCCCGGTCCGCTGACAACGACCGACACAGTGAAACAAACCATGATGGCCGACTGGTGCACATGGGACGAAGATTATAACTTGGGCATCGTAGAAGAAGTGCGCAAAGGATTGGTGGAATTGGCCACCTCCCACACCGACGAATACACCGCCATACTGATGCAGGGCAGCGGGACGTACTGCGTGGAAGCTGTCATCGGCAGCGCCGTGAAACCCGAAGCGGACAAGCTCCTGATACTGAGCAACGGCGCTTACGGTGACCGCATGGGCCACATAGCCGAGTATCACGGCCTACGCTACGACCTGATGGCTTTTGACGAGACCGAGCAAGTGTCTGTGGAGGACGTGGACGACTACCTGGCGCATAATCCGGAAATCACGCACGTGGCCATCGTGCACTGCGAGACGACGACCGGCATCCTGAACCCGCTGCGGGAAGTGGCCCACGTGGTGAAGATGTATGGCAAGCGGCTGATTGTGGACGCCATGAGCAGCTTCGGCGGCGTGCCGCTCGATGTGTGGGACCTGGGCGCTGACTTCCTCATCAGCAGCGCCAACAAGTGCATACAGGGTGTGCCGGGCTTCGGCTTCATCATCGCCCGCCGCTCGGAACTGGAGCGTTGCCAAGGAGTAAGCCGCTCGCTGTCATTGGACATCTACGACCAATGGAAGACCATGGAGCAGGGGCATGGCAAGTGGCGTTTCACCTCGCCTACCCACGTGGTGCGCGCCTTCAAGCAGGCCATGGAGGAACTGAAGGAGGAAGGCGGCGTGGAGGCTCGTCATCAACGCTACTGCGAGAACCATCGCGTGCTGGTGGAGGGGATGCGCTCGCTGGGCTTCGAGACGCTGCTGCCCGACGCTATCCAGTCGCCCATCATCACCTCCTTCTTCTATCCGCACGCGGGCTTCGACTTCAAGGACTTCTACGCCCAGTTGAAGGCACAGGGCTTCGTCATCTATCCGGGCAAGATTTCGCAGGCGGACACCTTCCGCATCGGCAACATTGGCGACGTGCATCCCGATGACTTCCGCCGGCTGATCGAGGCGGTGCGCGGATGCCGTTATTAATAGCCTGTTGTTCGCCTTGGCAAACAGATACCGCTTTCTTTCTCATGTTGATCGAAATCGAAACATGACAGAGGAAGCGGTATAAAGCGAAGTCGCAACATCTCCCTAAACTCTATGTGGCCCCTTCGAACCCCCTCTTGCTTCCCCCGTTATCGGGGGAGAACAACGCTCAGGGTGACAGCGCAAATGAAAATTTGAACAGACTCTTAAATGATATAATCTTTAGGAGTTGAGCCGATGCCTCTCTGTGTATGTGGCTCGTTTACCAACTATAGGCTTAACTCCAAAATTGTATTTGAAAAATATTAACAGTTAGCAATGCTTGTTGTAAATAATGTAAATTCTATTTTTTGTTGTCTTCTTCTTCATTGTTGCCGGACCGTCAAAACGCTCTTTCTAGAAGAGTCTTGAAAGAGACAAGAAAGAGAGGGATAAGGGAGGGATAACGGAGATGAAGGGGAAAATTAGGCGATTTCCCGCATTTTCAGTGCGTTGGATGGCGGATTTATTGTCTTTGAGGCGTTTGTTTCTCTGAGGAACGGAGAATGCGGCAAGCAGGCCGGGTCAGGCTAATTGTCCGCATTTTTCGGCATTTTGTGTCTATTTAGTAAATATTTATTTGTTTAATTTGTGGTAAATTGTCTGAATTGTTGATTAGCGAAACGGGAAGCAATGAGGTTAAGAGTCTGTTTAAAAATCGCTTTCTTTGTTTCATATAGATCTCGACGTTTTTTGTCCTTTCTTCCTCCTTTTTCTTATATCGGACTCACGTTAACTATTTTGCGTGGCGCATAAATCGTTCGCGGGAGATTAACGCTGCGTCCACTGTCAGCATGTTCATTCTATGTTCGCAATCCCCATTTTCCCCATCAGGAAGCACGCATTCATGTTCTGCGCCACACCCTCCCGCAGGCGGTAGCTGAAGGTCAGCGTGTCGCCCGTGATGTCGGCCTCGAAGCAATGGTTGCGGATTTGGCCGGGGAAGGCGTTGGCCAAGGTGCCGAGGGCCAGGTCGTGCGTGGCGATGATGCCGTTGGCGTGGAGGGCCATGAACTGGCGGATGAGGGCCAGCGAGCCTTTCTGCTTGTCGGTGGAGTTGGTGCCCTTCAGTATCTCGTCCAGGATAATGAAGAGGCGTTCGCCCTGTTGCAACTTGTCAATGAGGAGTTTCAGACGTTTTAGCTCGGCGAAGAAGTAAGACTCGTTGTCGGTCAGGGAGTCGCTGGTGCGCAGGCTGGTGACGAGGCGGACGGGCTTCAACTCCATGGCGGTGGCGCAGACCGGGGCGCCGATGCAGGCCAGCAGGAAGTTGACGCCTACTGTGCGCAGGTAGGTGCTCTTGCCTGCCATGTTGGCGCCGGTGATGATGATGAACTCCGGGCGGCGGGTCATGCTGAAGTCGTTGCGCACGCAGCGGTCGCGGGGCATCAGCGGATGGCCCAGGGCGGTGGCGCGGAAGGTGAAGGACTGGTCCGCCGGAGCGAGGATGTCGGGATACGTGTAGTCCGGATGGTTATAGGCAAAGGTGGCGAGGGACAGCAGCGCGTCCATCCGGCCGATGGCGTCGAGCCAGCCGGGCAACGAGGCGGCATGTTGCTCCTTCCACCGCTCGATGCGCATGATTTGCCACAGTTCCCAGAAGAAAGTGCCGTTCAGCACGGTGTACATCAGGTAGTTGTTGCGCTGGTCCAGTTCGTTCATCAGCTGGTTCAGGCGGAGGATGGCGTGCGAGGCGCGGCCGCTCTCTTCCTTGATGTCCACCAGCAGCCGGGATTGCAAGGGCTGTTCGTCCATCAGGCGGAGCAGGCGGGCGTAGGTGCCCAGTATCTGCAGCTTCTTGCCATAGACACTTTGCACCCGCGTGACCTTCCCCGTGAAGAAGAAGCTGAGCAGCGCGAAGGCTATCCACAGGGTGCCCCAGGCGGAGGCGGACATCAGTCCTGCCAGGACGAGCCCCAGGCAGAGCGCATTGGCACCGCCCACCACGAAGGGCAGGGCGCGTAGCAGGGGGCGGCAACGGAACGTCGTGGGGCTGACGGCCCAGGCTTGCAGTTCGCCCTCATCGGCACTTTTCCCCTTGTACAGCAGGCCCAGGATGCGGAATCGTTGGCGGAAGTCCGTCAAGGCGGACAATTCCCGCACGGCGGCTTGCCGGGCTTCTATCTCTTGCTTGTCTTCTAGGTGTTCCCCCAGCCAGGCGGCCAGACGGACTCGTCCGGGCTGCGTGCAGGTGCGGTTGAGGCAAGGGAAGAGGGAGCGCGGGCCGTAGACGTCGAGGTCGAAGGCATAACGGTGTGCCGGGTCGATATACTCTGCACCGTCGTCGAAAGCGGAAGTGTCCAGGTCCAGCGCGGCCAGCTCCTGCCGGTTGATTTCGGCCTCCTTCTCCAGGTAGTCCTTGCGGCGGAACAGGCGGTTGTGGTACTTGACGAGGGCCAGGAAAGGCAGCATCGTCGCCGCCAGGGCGCCTACCCACAGCGGCCAGTCGTAGTGGCGCAGGGCGATGGCCGCCGCGATGCCTCCTACGAAGAGGACGACGCGCAGCAGGCTGATGCGTAGTATCTGTTGTTGTACTTGTCTGAGGTTCGCTTCGGCGCGTTCCGCCCGTTGGCGGTAGTCGGTGGCGATGGTTTCGATGGTCTGCATAAATGATTAGTTTTTCTCCTGCGGATGCTTGCGGTATTCACAGATGAACTCGTCCAGCGCGATGGCCCCTTTGGGTGTGGAGATGCCGCGCAGAAAAGTAAACATGATGGATTCATACACGTCCAGGAAGGGGTATGTCTTGCATAAGTCGCTCTCCATCAGTATGTCCATCTGCGCGCGCAGCAGGTGATTGACAATGGGGAATTTGATGTCTTCGCGGAAGAATCCTTGCCGCACGCCTTCGCGGAAGAAGTTGACGGCATCTTCGGTCGTCCGGTTGTTTCCGTTCTTCAGGAACTCGTAGGCGCGGGGATACTTTTGAATGTCATCAAAAAAGCGGCGGTTGGTGGCGTGGTAGCGTTCGATGCTTCGTTGATAGCGTTTCAGCAAGATTTCCAGCACGTTGCACGACTCTGATATTTCTTGCATGTAGGCTTTCTCCATCTCCATTTCGTGGCGGATGCACTCGATGAGCAGTGTCTCCTTGTCCGCAAAGACCTCGTAGAGCGTGCGTTTGGAGATGCCGAACGAGGCGGCGATGTCGTCCATCGTGATGCTCTTGATGCCGTGCTCGGCAAAGAGCTGGCCGGCGGCTTCGATGATTCGTTCCCTTAGTTCGAGTCGCGGGGCTGGATGTATGGATGGTTCGTTCATGACGGCTTGATTATAGTGTGAATGCGGGTGCAAAGATAAATAAAGAAAACTCAATAGCCAAACCGGGTTTCCTTTTTAATAACTCAAAATTGATTGCTTAAAGGGAATCCTCTAAGAAATATTGCCATAAGAAAAAAAATCCTGAGAGCCAATTATCTGACTTTCAGGATTCTCGTAAGAGCGGAAGACGGGACTCAAACCCGCGACCCTCAGCTTGGAAGGCTAATGCTCTATCAACTGAGCTACTTCCGCAAATTTAGGGTGGGCAAAGATGGATTCGAACCACCGAAGGTATAAACCAGCAGATTTACAGTCTGCCCCATTTGGCCACTCTGGTATTTGCCCAAGTTGCAACTGAGAGGGAGGAGAGCCGCTTGCTCTGTTTCTCAATTGCGGTGCAAAGGTACGACTATTTTTTTAATCTGCAAATAAAATCGATCATTTTTATTGCAGTAATTGCACATTCGTCGCCTTTATTGCCTAAACGACCGCCTGCGCGGTCTTCAGCCTGCTGCATATTGTTGGTTGTGATGAGTCCGTAGATGACCGGCACATCGCCCTCGGCATTCAGTTGGGTGATGCCTTGCGTGGCGCCCATGCACACATAGTCGAAGTGCGGCGTATCGCCCCGCACCACGCATCCCAAGGCTATCACAGCATCTACATTGGTGTGTTTGATGAGTTGGGCCGAGCCGAAGGTCAGTTCGAAGCTGCCGGGCACGGTGCGGATCAGGATGTTTTCATCTTTCGCCCCGTGCTTTTTCAGCGTCTCCACCGCGCCGCGCAACAGGGCGCCGGTGATATTGTAGTTCCATTCAGATACCACGATGCCAAACTTCATGCTGCTGGCATCGGGTACGGACTGGAAGTCGTAATCGGACAGGTTATGGTATGCAGTAGCCATTGTTTCTGTTTACTTCTTCATCAATTTGGCTTGCTCGATGTACTTGTCGATGTTCATCGCTTGGTACGAGCGGAAATACTTGTCCTTGATCGTGGTGTAGGCTTGGATGGCTTCGTCATACTTGCCTTGCTTCACCAAGATTTCGCCGGCTTGCATCAGGAAGATGGGGCTCAGCGTGTTGTTGTCGGCTTGGTTGGCTGCGTCCAGCAGGGTGGAAGCGGCCTTGTCCAGTTGCCCCAGTTGGGCGTAGCAGTTGCCGATGGTGCCTTTGATGGCGGGAGCCACCATTTGGTCGTCGCCGTCGAAGTTGTTCAGCGCCTCGATGGCTTGTTCGTTTTGTCCCAACTGGGCGTAGCAGAGGCCCATGTAGGCTTGCGCCAAGTTGGCGGCTTGGGTGCCGCTGAAGTCGTCGGCCACTTTGGCCAAGCCGGCATAACCGATGCTGTCGCCGTTCAATGCCAATTCAAAGTTGCCTGCCTCGAAGTACTCCTGTCCTTTGAAGAGGGCGGCCTGCGCCTTTTCTTCGCGCGGACCAGCGTAGAGGTTCTTGTACATCGTTACGCCTGCGATGATGACAATGATGGCCACTACGGCGCCGATAATGCTTTTCTTGTTCTTGATGAGAAATGCCTCGGATTGTGTCAGTGCTTCTTCCACGTTGAGGGCTTCGTTCGTCTTCTTTTGTTGTGCCATTGTTTTTATGTATTCTTTTTTGTTATTATTCTTATCCTTTGATTTCGACCGGCAAAATTAGTGCTTTTATCAGTATCCGCGAAATTTGGCGGCATCTTTTTTCTTGCCAAGGGCGGAAAAGCGCGAAAAACTTGTTACTTTTGCGCGGGAAATAATGGTTTTATCGAGATAAATGGGAATTTATAAGTTGACAAGGGGACGAGTTAACGAGGCAACAAGGCTTGTCAGTAAACAGACTTACAAGTGATAAGCCCTGTCCTCGTAGTCTCGTTAACTTGTCTCCTCGTCAACTAAATTATCATTTAATGATTTCAAGATGATACTGAAGCGAATATCCATACTTAATTATAAGAACCTGGAGCAGGTGGAGCTGGCTTTCTCGCCCAAGCTGAATTGCTTTTTCGGTCAGAACGGCATGGGAAAGACCAATCTGCTGGATGCTGTCTATTACCTGTCTTTCTGCAAGAGCGCGGGCAATCCCATCGATTCGCAAAACATCCTGCACGGGGCGGACTTCTTCATGATACAAGGTTTCTACGAGGCGGCGGACGGCACGCCCGAAGAGATTTATTGCGGCATGAAGCGGAAGCAGAAGAAACAGTTCAAACGCAACAAGAAGGAGTACACGCGCCTGTCGGACCACATTGGATTCGTGCCGCTGGTGATGGTGTCGCCGGCCGATTCCGAACTGATTGCCGGTGGAAGCGACGAGCGGCGACGCTTCATGGACGTGGTGATTTCGCAGTATGACAAAGAGTATCTCAACGCGCTCATCCGCTATAACAAAGCGATGGGGCAACGCAATGTTTTGCTGAAGAGCGAGCAATCCGTGGAGGAGGAACTGTTTTTGGTCTGGGAAGAGATGATGGCGCAGGCGGGCGAGGTGGTCTACCAAAAGCGCGAGGCGTTCATCCGCGAATTTATTCCCATCTTCCAGTCGTTCTACTCCTTCATCTCGCAAGACCGCGAGCGCGTGGGACTTTCGTATGAATCGCACGCCGCCCATGGGCCGTTGCTGGAGACGTTGCGCGAGAGCCGCGCGCGCGACCGCATCATGGGGTATTCCCTCCGTGGCATCCATAAGGACGAGTTGAACATGCTGCTGGGCGATTTCCCCATCAAGAAGGAAGGCTCGCAGGGGCAGAACAAGACGTATCTGGTGGCATTGAAGTTGGCGCAGTTCGACTTCCTGAAGCGGACGGCGGGCACTGTGCCGTTGTTGTTGCTGGACGATCTCTTCGACAAGTTGGACGCGCAGCGCGTGGGGCAGATTGTCAAATTGGTGGCGGGCGACGGCTTCGGGCAAATCTTCATCACGGATACCAACCGCAGCCACTTGGACCGCATCTTGCGCGATGTCGGAAGCGACTTCAAAATTTTCCGGGTGGAGAACGGGCAGGTGGCCGAAGCCTTGGGACAGGAAGGAGGCGAGGCATGAAGCGCAACGACGCCCAATCCATCGGCCAGCTTATCCGCGCTTATTTGCGGCAGGAAAGTTTGGAATCGCCCCTGAACGAACGTCGCCTGATCAATGCATGGCCCGAAGTGGTGGGGCCAACCATTGCGTCGTACACGGACGGGCTTTTCATTCGCAATCAGACGCTCCATGTCCACCTGACGTCCGCCCCCCTGCGCCAGGAACTGATGATGGCGCGCGCGTTGCTGGTGCGCAACCTGAACCGGCATGTGGGAGCGCAGGTTATTACGGATATTGTGTTCCGCTGAGGGACGTTATTTCCGTTGGCGGCTTAGCGAGGGAGCATCCGCAGCTTGTCTGTGGTCCGGATGCCCAGGTCTTTCAGTTCCTGCACGGCGCGGTTGTAGTACGTCGGGTCCTCCAAGTCTTTGTTGTTGTGCGCGTCCAGGCCGATGATGGCGGTGCAGCCTTCGTTGGCGGCGATGCGCCAAAATTCAGGGCAGGGGTATGTCTCCAGCCCGTGCGCTTCGTTGTAGGCCACGTAGCCGATGTTGTATTCCAGCGGGATGTCGAGGCGCGCGGCGGTGCGGCAGATGTGGCGGGCGGTCAGCGTGCAGTGGCGGTCCCAGGCGGGGTACGAGCGCATGAAGAGGTCCGGATGCGCCAGACAGCAGAACAGTCCCGTTTCCATCCCCTCGATGGCACTTTCTTCGTAGAGTTCCAACATGTCGCGCGAGTCGGTGTGGTGGCCGAAGTAAGGGAACTTCTCGTCCGTGTGATAGAAGTGGTTTCCAAAGATGATGTAGTCCAGTTCGTAGCGTTTGATTTGTTCCTTCAACCAATGCATGTATTCGGGGAAGTACTCGCACTCCAAGCCTATTTTGATGTCGATGCGGTCGCGGTATTGATTGCGTAGACGGCGCAGGCTTTCCACATAGTCCGGCAGTTGGTCGGGCAGCATACGCATGTCGGCCACGTAGTCGGTTCGGTATTTCCAGGGCGTGTGGTCCGCGAATCCCAAGATTTGATAGCCGCCCTTCAGGGCGCTTTTCACGTAGGCTTCGTCAGTGCCGACAGCGTGTAGGCACCGGGTGGTATGGGTATGATAGTTTGTCTTCATTGTTTTCTGTTTTTTATCCTGAATGTTAGTGTCTTATTGTTTTTTCCCGGCTTATGTCCGGTTCGTTCCCGGGCGATGTATGCGCAACGTGCGGACGATATATCTCCCGTTGGCGGGCGATAGATGTGCCGCATGCGGGCGATGTATCAGCAGCAAGGCGATGCTTTAGGAGGAGCTTCCGTCATTTCGAGACCGCAGACCACAGCATCCATCCGCACGTCGTGCGCTTCGGATGGGATGCGGTCCAGCAGTTGGCAAGGGAAACACAACCCTATCTTGGGACACGTGGCGGGCAGGCGGGGCAGCAGGCGGTCGTAGTAGCCCTTGCCTCGCCCTAAGCGGTTGCCCAAGCGGTCGAAAGCCACGCCCGGGACGACGGCCAGGTCTATCGCGGTATAGTCCGTAAAGGCTTCGCCCGTTGGCTCATTGATGTGGAAGGCGCCTTGCGCCAAACAGTTATCGCCTGCATAGAGGCGCAGTTCGAGGTCTGTGCCCCGTACCACAGGCAGCAGGATGCGTTTCGAGCGGCTCCAACGGCGGATGAAGTCGTGCGTGTCTACTTCGTCCGGCAGCGAGTGGTAGAGCAGCACGGTGCGTGCCGCCTGCCACTGCGGGCGCGACTCAAGGGCGGCCAGCGCGTCAGCAACTTGCCGCGCGCGCCAAGCGGAAGATTTGAGCCGGGTCTTCTGTAAAGACATCTCCCTGCGCAATTCGGTTTTTGTCAGCATCGGTTTTTTCTGTAGATGGTTGCGGGGCCTGCGGGAATGCTTCGCCCTTCTTCAAGATGTCCAGCGCCTTCTGCACGGTACTGTCGTCTTGGTTGATGTACCGGATGTATTCTTCGCGTCCCAGCATGTTGTAGATGATGGAGGCGTAAAGGTTGCGTTCCAGCAACTTGCGCGATTTGTGTATCAGCAGGTTGCGGCGTTTCACGCCTTTCTTGTCGGCATATCGGACGAATTGCTGCACCAGGTTCTGTCGTTGCAGGTATTTCAGCAGGTCTTCGCCCGTGGTGTATTCGTTCAGTTTAGCGCGGTGCTGGTCCGTGTATTCGAAGCTGTATTGCAGGATGATGCCTTTGTTGTTCACCTCGATGAGCCAGGAAGTGATGCCCGTCGTGTCTTGGGGCACGAATACGTCCGGCATGATGCCACCGCCTCCATAGACGGGACGTCCCAAGCCGGTGAAGAACTGCTGGTCCTTGTTCAGTTTGATGCTGTCTTCCGAGAAGAACTCGCCGTGCTCGTAGCGTCTCAGCCAATCCATCTCGTAGGCCATGTTGTCGCCGCTGTCATAGGGGCGCTGGATGCAACGTCCGGAGGGCGTGTAGTAGCGGGCTATGGTGAGGCGGATGCCCGACCCGTCGCTGAAGTCGATGGGCTGCTGCACCAATCCTTTGCCGAACGAGCGCCGGCCCACGATGGTTCCCCGGTCGTTGTCTTGGATAGCGCCGGCAAAGATTTCGCTGGCCGATGCCGAGCCTTCGTTGATGAGCACCACCAGCGGCGCGCCTTGGCAGCTGCCCGTACCGTCGGCATAGTTTTCCCAGCGTGGATACTTGCGTCCTTCGGCATAGACTATCAGTTTATTGGCGGGCAGGAATTCGTTCACCATGCGCGTAGCGGCATCCATGTAGCCGCCCGTATTGTCTCGCAGGTCGATGATGAAGCCTTCGCAGCCTTGGTGGGTCAGTTGGGCGATGGCGTTCAATAGTTCGACGTGCGTGGTGCGGCCGAATTTGCTGACTTGTATGTAGCCATAGCGGTCGTCCAGCAGGTAGGCGGCATCGATGGTATTTTGCGGGATGTCGCCGCGTACGACGGTGAAGTGTAGCAATTCCTTTTCCGTGGCCCGTTTCACGCCTAGGCGCACTTCGCTGCCTTTCGGCCCTTTCAATGTGCGTAGGGCGCGCTCGTTGGTCAGTTCTTTGCCCACAAAGAGACTGTCGTCCACCGTCACGATGCGGTCGCCGGCCAGCATGCCCACCTTTTCGGCCGGTCCGCCGGGCACAATGCTGTTGACGTGGATGGTGTCTTGCAGGATGGTGAATTGTATGCCCACACCGCTGAAGCTGCCTTCCAGCTCAGAGTTGACTTCGGCCAGGTCCTTGGCAGGGATGTAGGTGGAATGGGGATCCAACTCGGCCAGTATCTGCGGCATGGTGTTTTCCACCAGTTCGGTCATATTCACGGTGTCCACATACTGGCTTTCGATGACGTGCAGCAAAGCGTTCAGTTTGTTGGACGATGCGTTGATGATGCCCAGTTTGTTGCCCCCGTAGTGCTTGGCGTAGAACGTCCCGATGAGGATGCCCAACACCACGCTGGCGGCAATGATGAGCGGGGTGAAGCGAAAGCTGTTTTTATTGCCCATGATATCAATGATTAGAGTTTGTCGATTCGTTACAGGAGGTTGGTCGTTGTTGCCGGTTTATACATTGACCACTGGCATGTAGACCACTTCTATGCCGGCGCGTTCCAGCAATTCTATGCCGTCTTCCAACCGGTATTTCTCGGAGTAGACCACGCGCTTGATGCCCGCTTGTATGATGAGCTTGGCGCACTCGATGCAAGGAGAGGCGGTGACGTACATGGTGGCGCCGTCGCTGCTGTTGTTGGAGCGGGCTATCTTGGTGATGGCATTGGCTTCGGCATGCAGCACATAGGGTTTGGTCAGGTTGTGCTCGTCCTCGCAGACGTTCTCGAAGCCGGCGGGGGTGCCATTGTATCCGTCGGAGATAATCATCTTATCTTTCACGATGAGGGCGCCCACCTGCCTGCGCTTGCAGTAAGAGTTTTCCGCCCAAATGCTGGCCATGCGGATGTACCGCTTGTCCAAGGCTTCTTGTTTGGTATGAGCTGATTCGTTGTCCATAGTCATTTGTTGATGCTTTTATTGGATGTGGAAGGCCATGCACTTGGTGGTCTGTCCGTCTTTATAATAAATGTATAGGTTCTGGCTGTCGCCTTCGTAACGGATGGGGTTGCGCAATCCGGTGAGGAAAGCGCGCGCCAACACGTCCGTGTCGCTGCCTGTGGATCGAATGTTGCTCGTGCGCACCTCGTGGGTAGCGCCGTCGGCGCTCCATGTGCCGGTCAGGGTACAGTTGACGGCGCGCGCTTCGAAATCACCCTCTACGACGGTTTCCGTCTCGTTGCCGTTGAACACGACGGTGAAGGTAGCGCCTTGCCTGCGCAGGGCCTCGCTGCGGTCATAGGCTGCTTCATCCCCGTTCCAGAAGTCGTAGGTCTGTCCGTTCATGGTGATGTAGGTCAATTTCCACGTCTTGCCGGTGAATATTTCGGCCACGTCGTCGCTTTCGTCGCAACCGCCCAGCAGGGGGAGCAAGGCGACAAACAGCAAGTATGCAAATATCTGTTTCATTTCTTTATTCCGTTTCTGATGAGTAATGCGTCGATGGTGGGCTCTTGTCCACGGAAGCGTTTGTAGAGCGTCATGGGGTGTTCCGTCCCGCCTTTCTCCAGGATGTTGCGGCGGAAGGAATCGGCCACTTCGGGGTTGAAGATGCCCCGTTCCTTAAACAGTTCGAAGGCGTCGGCATCCAGCACCTCGGCCCACTTGTAGCTGTAATAACCGGCCGAGTAACCGCCGGCAAAGATGTGCGAGAATTGCACGCTCATGCACGTGCCCGGCACTTCGGGCAGCACTTGCGCCTGCTTCCACGCTTGTTTTTCGTATGGCTCCACATCGCCCTCGAACGGCTCGGTGCGTGTATACCAGGCCATGTCCAGCAGCCCAAAGCTGACTTGGCGCAGGCAGGCGTAGGCGGCGTTGAAGTTGGCGGAATCCTTGATGCGCTGCACCAGTTCGTCGGGTATCGGTTCGTCCGTCAGATAGTGGCGTGCAAAGGTATGCAGGAAGTCCTTCTGCACGGCAAAGTTTTCCATGAACTGCGAGGGCAGTTCTACAAAGTCCCAGTAGACGTTGGTGCCGCTCAGGCTCTCGTAGGTAGTGCGGGCCAACATGCCGTGCAGGCTGTGCCCGAACTCGTGCAGGAAGGTCTCCACCTCGCTGAAGGTCAGCAGGGCGGGCTTGTCTTGCGTGGGCTTGGTGAAGTTCATGACGATGGAGACGTGCGGCCGGCTGTCTTCGCCCGTTTGCGGGTCTGTCCATTGGCCTTTGTAGGAGGTCATCCAGGCGCCGGCGCGTTTGCCGGCACGGGGATGGAAGTCGGCATAGAGCACGGCCAGGTACGAGCCGTCCTTGTCATAGACTTCGTAGGCATCCACGTCTTTGTGGTAGACGGGAATATCGGGATTCTTGCGGAAGGTGATGCCATAGAGGCGCGTGGCCAGTCCGAAGACGCCTTCCTTCACCCGCTCCAATTCGAAGTAAGGGCGAAGCTGCTCGTCGTCCAGCTGGTATTTGCGATCCTTCAGCTTCTGTGCGTAGTAGCTCCAATCCCACGGCATCAGTTGGAAATCAGCTCCTTCCTTCTCGCGGGCCAAGGCTTCCACCTCGGCCACTTCCCTGCGGGCAGCGGGCGTGTAGGCTTCCAGCAGTTGGTTCAAGAGTTGGTAGACGTGGGCTGTGTCTTGCGCCATGCGCTCTTGCAGGGTGTAGTCGGCGTAGTTGGCATATCCCATCAGCCGGGCCAACTCCAGGTGGTCGTTGGCTATTTGCTTCACGATGTCCAGGTTGCAGCAGCCGTTGTCCGCGTGCGTGCATTTGGTGTTATAGGCCATATACAGTTCGCGGCGCAGTTCGCGGTTGTCGGCATACTTCATGAAAGGCACATAGCTGGGCGCTTGCAAGGTGAAAGCCCATCCTTGCTCCAAACCTTTCTCGCGGGCGGTTTCGGCGGCGGCTTCTGTCGCGCTGTCCGGCAGGCCGGCCAGTTGGGCGGAGTCGGTCAGGTGCAGCACGTAGTCGTTGGTCTCCTTCAGGTTGTGCTCGCTGAATTGCAGGGTCAGCAGGCTCAGTTCCTGGCAGAGGGCGCGGTAACGGTCGCGCGCTTCGCCTTGCAGGTCTGCGCCGTGCCGGACAAATCCCCGGTAGGTTTCGTCCAGCAACGTCTGTTGCTCGACAGGGAGTTGCGTGCGGTCGGCGTGCCGGTAGACGTGCTTGATGCGTTGGAAGAGCGGCTCGTTCAGGCTGATGTTGTTGCTGTGTTCGCTCAGCAGGGGCATCAGCACTTGTGCCAGCTGCTCCATCTCGTCGTTGGTCTCGGCGCTGTGCAGGTTGCCGAATACGGTGCTGACGATGCCCAGCAGGCGTCCCGACCGTTCGTATGCCTCGATGGTGTTGGCAAAGGTCGGTTCGTCGGGATTGGCCGTGATGGCGTCAATCTCGGCCAGTTGTTGGCGGATGCCTTCGCGCAGGGCCGGTTCGAAGTGCTCTGTGCGGATGCGGTCGAAGGGCACGGTGTCGTGCGGCGTGCCGAAGGGTTGCAGGAAAGGGTTCTGCGCCCATGTATCGTTTGTCATATCCAATCTTTTCTTCTCTTTTTCATTCAACCTGCAAAGATACAAAAAAAGGGCAACTCCAACGGGAGCTGTCCTTTCTTTAAGAGTTTCTAACAGAACTTTGAAATACATTTCTCAATGAACGCTTTCAATGTAT